>NZ_VZRA01000001.1:0-50000 GCF_008802355.1 Oryzomonas sagensis
GATCAAACTCTCCAGTTGAATACTGAAATAAGTTCGATTTAAAACTCAAAATATTACTGGTAAAATCTACTTCCACAACTTCCTGCTATTCGGTTTTCAAAGACCAGATGCGCTCCGTGACAGACGAACAAAATACTAAATCAATACCCAACTGTCAACATCTTTTTTCAACTAAAATACGAATCATCGTCACTAAAGATAGTATTCACAAAATCTGCCGCGCGGAAACGGTGGGGGCAAGGATACCCAACAGGGGCTAACATCCCGCCACATAAGCCAGTTTCCCGTTGTCCCCCCTCCTCCGTGCCCGTGGGGCTGTTCGTTTGGGACCGTTTACCCCCGCGGGTGGATTTGTTGATGCAGCCGCTTCAGCCGCTCGCGGGTGACGTGGGTGTAAATCTGGGTGGTGGAGAGATCGGCGTGCCCCAGCATGATCTGTACGCTGCGCAGGTCGGCGCCGTTTTCCAGCAGATGGGTGGCGAAGGAGTGCCGCAGGGTGTGGGGCGAGATGTTCTTGCGGATACCGGCCATCAGAGCCCGCTTTTTGACGATGTTCCAGAACGCCTGACGGCTCATGTCCGCGCCGAGACGGGAAAGGAAGAGAAAGGGGTTCGCGCACCGCGGGTCGAGCTTGGTGCGTACCGCCGCAAGATACGTCCCGACCTTATCCCGGGCCGACTCGCCGATGGGCACCAGACGCTCCTTGTTCCCCTTCCCCACGGTCATCAGGTAACCGGAGTCCAGGTTGACCTCGCGCAGCTTGAGGCCGACCAGTTCCGAAACCCGCAGGCCGGTGGCATAGAGCAACTCCAGCATGGCCAGGTCGCGAACGTTCTCGGCCGACGTGCCGGCGCAGACGGCGAACAGGGCATCCACTTCCTGGGTCGTGAGAAATCCCGGCAGTTTATGCAGGATGCGGGGCGCTTCGATAATCGAGGTCGGATTGGTTTCGGCGTAATTTTCCACCATCAGGAACTTGTGGAACATGCGAATGGCCGACAGGCAGCGCGCCCGACTGCGCGGACCGATCCCCCGGTCTTTCAGCCGTTCCATGAAGAGGGCAACATCCGCGGCTTTGACGCTGTCCGGAGATGTGGCGCCCTGCTTTTCGAGAAAATCGAGGTACCGCGTCAGGTCGCGGCTGTAGGCCTCCTGGGTGTTGGCGGAGAGGCCTTTTTCCACGGCCAGATAGTTTATGAACAGATCGAGGTAGTCGTTCATGGCATCCGCATCTCCCCTGGAGTGGCGCAAATTCGCGGTCGGAACCGATCAGATCACCTACGACTCATCCAGTTTCCACCGCAGATACAGTTCATCGACCTTGTCCCTGGCCCAGGGGGTCTTGCGCAAAAACGTCAAGCTGGACCCCATACTCGGGTCATGGGTGAAGCACCTGATATCGATACGTTTCCCCAACTCCACCCAACCGTAATGATCGACCAGTTCCGTCAGCATCATCTTCAGAGTGACGCCGTGCAGCGGGTCGTTGGCGTGTTTTTCCATCATATGCCTGCCTGATTGCTGAATTGTCTTGCCATGGTTTTCCCTGTTCTTCGCACCATCAGTGAAACACCAGCCGGCCACCGTAAAATCCAAGAACCGTGCAATCAGCGGCACAGGCGGCCAGCAGCAGCAGGTAGCCCCAGCCCGCATCCTGGATGGGATGGAGGAGCAGATCGGGATGAGAGGCACGCAACAGCACCGCCGGCAGGGCCAGGATAACCAGGAGACCCGAGCCGGCCATTTTGATCTTGAACACCCGGGTCATGGCTCCCCGGAAATGGAGCTTCCAATCGATGACCCCGCTCAGGGCAGCCACCGGCACGGAAAGCAGCCCCAAAAGAGCGCACATGTAGGCACCGGCCTCGAATTCCCGGATTCCCAGCGCCAGATAGATCAGTGCCGCGGCAAAGGCAACCGGGAAGAGGGCTTGGGGGAAGTGCACACATATGGGGTGCAGGTAAGGAATCTTCCTTTTCTGGTCGTCGCTCATATTTTCCCCCTTGGTACCATAATATCATACCCACTCGTCGATGGCCCGCATCAGGTACGGGATGATCTCCTGCAACTTCTCTTCGGATACGATCTTCTGACCAAAGATATCCCGTACATAAAAGACGTCGGCAACCTGATCGACCTTGGTGGAAATCTTGGAAACGCCGATGTAGAGCCCCAGGTGGGTCAGGGTGCTGGTGATCAGGTAGAGCAGTCCGACCTTGTCATGGGTGTAGATATCGATGACCGTATAGTCTTCCGACACCTCGTTGTCGATCTCAACCCTGGTCGGGAAACGCGGTATGGGGCGCGCGGTAAGGAGCGAGGGCCGCTGGCGGTTCTCCACCAGCTCCGCCACACTGACGTCACCATGCAGGGCCAGGCGCATGTCGTCCTGGACCTTGTGCCAGCGCTGTTCGTCGGTGATGACCATGCCTTGGGGAGAGTTGACCTGGAGGATGTCCAGAACCTTGCCGTTACGGCTTGTGTTGATCTGAGCACCCAGGATGTTGACGCCATTGGCGGCCATGACGCCGGTAATGCGCGAAAACAGGCCAGGCATGTCGTGGGTGCAGATGGTGAACTCGGAATAGCCGCTCTCCTGCTGATGGACGACCTTCATGAGCAGGTCGCTCGTTTCCAGGCCGAGCAGCAGCCGGGCATGGCCGGAGATCAGGGCCAGGTCATTGGAGAGCAAGAGCCGGACCGGCATGGCCTTGAGTTCTTCCCGGACCGTCGCCACCGGGAAATCGTCCTGCAGCAATTCCGTGACCCTTTTGATAACCCCTTTGACCCGTTCGCTGCTGGCCTCCAGGTGAAAATCGCCCCGTTCCAGAACATTGAAGGCCTTTTCGTACAACTCCTGGAACAAAAGCGCCTTCCAGTTGGTCCAGACATCCGAGCCAACCGCCCTGACGTCGGCAATGGTCAACAGGTACAGCATTTTCAGGTTCTCGCTGGTTTCCATCTGGCGTGCGAACTGGACCACCATCCGTTCGTCGTGCAGGTCGCGGCGCTGGGAGATATGGGCAAACAGCAGGTGCTGGCGCACCAGGAATTCCAGCCGCTCGGTACCTTCCTTGGAAAGCCCCATGCGCCGGGCAATGGTGGGGATCATGGCGGCGCCCTTTTCGGAGTGACCTCCCCCCTCCCCCTTGCCGATGTCGTGAAACAGGACCGCCAGCAGCAGCAGTTCGCGCTTGCCGATCTGGGAGGCGACCTCGCACGGGAAGGGGAGTTGGTCCTTCGATTGGCCGGTCAGCATCTTCTCGGCCTCTTCCACGGCGAACAGGGTATGGATGTCCACCGTATAGATATGGTAGATGTCGTGCTGCACCTTGCAGTAGATATGCTCCAACTCCGGGATGTAACGGTTGAGGAATTCCAGATGGTGCATGCTCCGCAGGGTTTCGGCCACCCCCTTGGGCGAGCGGAGGATCGTCAGAAACGACTGGTTCACCTCACGGTTGCGGCGGAATTTGTCGTTGACCAGATACAGGCTTTTGCGGACCAACGCCTTGACGCGGACGTTCAGGAGGACGCCGTGCTTCTGGGCCAGCTCGAAGATGCGCATCAGGACAACCGGATTTTTCTCCACCACCGCCTCGTCCGGGATGATCAACTCCCCTTTGAGCACGAAACAGCCGTCCCCCACCGGGCGGCGCACGAAATACCCGAGGATTTTCAGGGCTCCTTCATCACGCCAGATACATTGCGAGACCAGGCTTGAGGAAAAGTGTTCGACCCGGTTGGCGTGGCGGTAGTAGTCACGCATGAAATCTTCCACCGCAAGTACCTTGCCGTGATCCTGGTACCCCATGAACCGGGACAGGTGCACCTGAGCGTCGAAGGTGAGCTGGTCGTTCTTGCGGCCGTTGAAATAATGCAGTTCATTGCGGATGCGCCAGAGATAGTCGAGGGCTGCGTAATAGGTGTCCAGATCCTCTTCCGTCAATATCCCCTTGATGATCAATTCCTTGGGACTGGTGAACTTGTATTTGACGCGCGCCGCCCACATGGCGGTCTGCAGGTCGCGCAACCCCCCCTCGCCTTCCTTCAGGTTCGGTTCCAGCAGATAGACGGTCGAGCCGTATTTTTCCCGGCGGCTCTTCATGTCGGCCATCTTTTCCTTGATGAACTTGTCGCTGGATTTGGTCAGGATCTGGGTCAGGATCACCTTGGAGAGGTTGTCGAACAGCTGCCGGGGACCGCTCAGGTAGCGGGCGTCGATCAGAGCGGTCTTGACCGTACTGTCGGAGGCGGCCATCTCGATGCAGTCGGAGATCTGCCGTACGGAATAGCCCACGTCCAGGCGCATATCCCAGAGAAAATACAACATCTTCTGGGCCACGTCCTCCACCCGTTCCGCCGGCATGCTGCCGTCGTGCAGAAACATGATGTCGATATCGGAGTAGGGATTCAGTTCGCCGCGGCCATACCCCCCCACCGCCACCAGACTGATGTGTTCCATCATGCTGCCGCCGTCGACGTCATACAGGATACTCTGGAAGAGCTTGTTGTTCAGTTCGTCCATCATGTCGCAGATCAGATGCGCCACCTCGCTGCCGGAGGCGCCCTCGTTGTGCAGCAATTTGATCTCTTCACGGTAGTGGTCGAGAAAATTCTTGCAGCCGGAAAAATACAACGGCCGTTTCTCTTCGAATCCGGCCATACCTGCGTCGCCAACGGCGTTTATGTCATCGGGAAAATAAGGGTCTATAAAGAATTGCATGGGGCTCCTCTCGGGGGAAACGATGCCGTCCGGCATGACGGTTCATTGATACGGCAGGCATCGTCGGCGACCGTACGGGAGCGATTATACGTCACGCACGCCGGTGAGTCAAAAGCAATAAAAAGGCGGCCGACGCCGCCTGGAAGCGATCTCACTCCACTCGCATCAAACGGCCGACGCCGTTCTCGATCTCGGCGTGGGCCTTGAGGCGTTTCCGCCATCCCGGGGGGATGGCGGAAACGCCCAGAGATGCCCCCAGCCAGGCACCAACCATAGCCGCCCGGCCGGCGCTGTCACCGCCGGCGGCCGCCGTGGCCTTCAGCGCCCCCCCGAAATCGTCGGCATGGTGCAGTGCACAGTGGACGGCCGCGGGAAAGCTGCTGGCCAGGGGGCACGATTGACCGAACCGGGCCGTCGCCGTACGCACCGGCAAGGTGCGGGACGAAAAGGCCTCCGTAATTTTCCCGCTGACTTCGGCGCCCAGAAGTCCCTCCCCATCCATCATCTCCCCAGTCCTTTTGAATGCGTCGTCCAGAGGGCGCCCCAGGAACAACTCGCGCAGGATCATGGCGTGGGCCTTGAGGTAAACCACGGCCCGGTCGTTATTCTGACAGACCCGGGTGGCCCGTTCCACCTGGAGAAGGTAATCGCTGCTGCGGAAATAGCGCGCGGCCAGAGGCGCCAAACGGCTGATGGTGGCCGGCTGGTCGTCGTCGGCCCCTTCCTGGAAGCTGTAGGCCGCATCGGGATGGGCCTCCCGGAATGCCCGGTAGTTGGCCAGCGTCTCCCTGGCGGCATGATCCCGATACCCCTTGTAGGCCGGGCATTCCATTATGGCCACGAAGCGGCTCCCGAAATCGGCGGCATCGAAGCAGTCCCGTTCCAGCAACGAGCGGAGCAGGAGCAGCGCGGCGTCGCCGTAGTGGGTCAGCTCCCCCGGCTCCTTACCGAAGTGATAATGTCCCTCGGCCGGCGGGTCAAAACCTTGCGGCCCTCCGGGGAAGAGCCGTTCCAATTCATCCAGGTCGTAAATCCAGTGGCTTCCGAGACAAAAGGCGTCCCCTACAAACTGCCCCCACACCGCTCCGGCGATACGGCTGGCAAGGGAAATATCCTGACTGTTGAGCGGTTTTTTGCTATCCATACTCGCAACCTCCCCCGACGGCACAAAACACTTACTGTATATTCAGTATACCGCTTTCCCGCCACTATGGGAAAAAATGCTGCCGTGTCGCATGGGGAAGGAAGCAGTCAGTGCAAAAGAAAAGAACGCCCCGCCTCGGAAGTCCGAAACGGGGCGTTTATTTTCACACGTTACTTGTTTCCATCAGCCCATGACGATGACCAAGTCGTCCTTCTCCACCTTCTCCCCCTCTTTGAACTTCACTTCGGCTACCTTGGCGTCGGCCCTGGCCTTGATGTTGGTCTCCATCTTCATGGCTTCGGTCACCATCAGCACGTCGCCGCCCCTGACCAGATCGCCGGCCTTGACGTTGACCTTGAGCACCTTGCCCGGCATGGGGGCGCCTACGTGGTTGGGGTTACCCTTGTCGGCCTTCTCGCGCAACGCCTCGTCGCTCTTGACCGACTGGTCGCGGATGACCACCGAGCGGTTGTTGCCGTTCAGTTCGAAGTACACGGTGCGGGTGCCGTCGGCCTGCACGCGCCCCACGGCGTTGAGCTTGATGATCAGGGTCTTGCCCGGTTCGATCTCGATGGAGGTTTCCTGCCCCGGTTCCAGACCGTAGAAGAAGATCGGCGTGGGAATGACCGAGGTGTCGGAGTACTCCTGGCGGTGGCGGTCGAATTCGGGATACACGTGGGGGTAGAGGATATTGGAGACCAGGGCCTTGTCGCTGACCGCATGCTCCAGCTTCTCCTCCAGCTTGAGCCGCTCCTCGTCGAAGTCCACCGGCTCCAACAACTCGCCGGGGCGGCAGGTAATGGGCTGTTCCCCCTTCAGGATGATCCGCTGCAACTCCTGCGGCCACCCCTGGTAGGGCTGGCCCAGCATCCCCTTGAACATCCCCACCACCGACTCGGGGAAGGCCAACTCGTCTCCCGAGGTGAAGACATCCGCCGGCTCCAGGTTGTTCTTGACCAGGAACATGGCCATGTCGCCCACCACTTTGGATGACGGCGTGACCTTGACGATATCGCCGAACAGGAGGTTGACCTTGTGGTACATCTCCTTGCACTCGTCCCAGCGTTCCAGAAGGCCCAGACCGGCCACCTGGGGTTTGTAGTTGGAATACTGGCCGCCCGGGATCTCGTGGTGGTAGACCTCGGCCGTGCCGGACTTGAGGCCGGACTCGAAGGGGGCGTAGTAGTCGCGCACCGTCTCCCAGTAGTTGGCCAGTTTCTGCAGGCCGGGGGCGTTGACGAAGGGATCGCGCTCGCTCCCCTCCAGGGCCGCCACCAGGGCGTTCAGGTTGGGCTGGGCCGTCAGGCCGGAGAGGGACGACAGGGCTGCATCGACGATGTCCACCCCGGCCTCGCTGGCCTTGAGCAGGATGGCGCTGCCGTTGCTGGAGGTGTCGTGGGTATGGAGATGGACCGGGATGCCGATATTTTCCTTGAGCGCTTTTACCAGCTTGTAGGCGGCCAACGGCTTGAGCAGACCAGCCATGTCCTTGATGGCCAGAATGTGGGCGCCCATGGTTTCCAACTCCTTGGCCATGTTCACATAGTATTCCAGGGGATACTTGTCCCGTTTGGGATCGGTGATGTCGCCGGTATAGCAGATGGCGGCCTCGCAGATCTTGCCGGTCTTGCGCACCGCGTCCATGGCCACCCGCATGCCGGTGGTCCAGTTGAGGGAGTCGAAGATGCGGAAGATGTCGATGCCCGAGTTGGCGGCCTCTTCCACGAACTTCTGCACCACGTTGTCCGGGTAGTTGGTGTAGCCCACGGCATTCGAGCCGCGCAGGAGCATCTGGAACAGGATGTTGGGGATCTGTTCGGAGAGTTTGTGCAATCGCTGCCAGGGGTCCTCCCTGAGGAAGCGCATGGAGACGTCGAAGGTGGCGCCGCCCCAGCATTCGAGGGAGAACAGATCGGCCCCCAGATGGGAGGTCGGCTCGGCGATCCTGAGCAGATCGTAGGTGCGCACGCGGGTGGCCAGGTTGGACTGGTGGGCGTCGCGCATGGTCGTATCGGTCAAAAGCAGTTTGTTCTGTTCCAGGATCCACTTGGAAAGCCCCTCGGCCCCCAGCTTCATGAACAGGTCGCGGGAGCCGGATGGACGAGGTTTGGTCACGTCGGTTTCCGGCACCCGGGCCTCCAGCAGATCGGCGGATTTGAGCGGCTTGGCTATGCCGGGCGAACCGTTGACGACCACCTCGCCCAGGAATTTGAGCACCTTGCTGGCCCGGTCCTTCTTCTCCCGGACCTTGAGCAGTTCCGGGTGTTTCTCGATGAACGAGGTATCGCAATCCCCCTTGAGAAAGACCGGGTGGGCGACGACGTTCTCCAGGAAACCGATGTTGGTCTTGACGCCGCGCACGCGAAACTCCTGCAGGGCGCGGTTCATGATGTTGGCAGCGGCCTGGAAGGTCAGCCCCCAGGAACTGATTTTGACCAGCAGGGAGTCGTAATGGGGGGTGATCTTCGCGCCGGTGAAGGCGTTGCCTGCATCCAGCCGCACCCCGCAACCGGCCGCCGAGCGGTAGGTGGTCAGGGTGCCGAAGTCCGGGGCAAAGTTGTTGGCCGGGTCTTCGGTGGTGATGCGGCACTGGAGGGCGTAGCCGCGCATGTCGATGGCGCTCTGGCTGGAGATGTTGATCTCCGGGTCGGACAGCTTGTGGCCGCAGGCGATCAGGATCTGGTCCTGCACCAGGTTGCGGCCGGTGATCATCTCGGTCACCGTGTGCTCCACCTGGATGCGGGGGTTCATCTCGATGAAGTACCAGTTCCCCTCCTGGTCCAGCAAAAACTCCACGGTCCCGGCATTGCGGTATTTGACCTGGCCGGCGATCTTGAGGGCCGCGTCGCACAACTCCTCGCGGGTCTTCTGGGACAGGGACAGGGAGGGGGCGAATTCCACCACCTTCTGGTGGCGGCGCTGGATGGAGCAGTCACGCTCGTAGAAATGCACCAGATTGCCGAAGTTGTCCCCCAGCACCTGCACCTCGATGTGCTTTGGGTTGGCCAGGTAGCGTTCCAGGAAGACGGCCGGGTTGCCGAAGGCCGCCTTGGCCTCGCTCCCGGCGGCCACCAGCCCCTCCAACAACTCCTTCTTGTTGTGGGCCACGCGCATGCCGCGACCGCCGCCGCCCGCCGCGGCCTTGATGATGATCGGGTAGCCGTGTTCCTTGGCGAACCTGAGCGCTTCCTCCTCTTTCCCGATGGGCTCTTCGGTGCCGGGCACGGTCGGCACCCCAGCGGCAAAGGCCACCTTGCGGGCCGCCACCTTGTCCCCCAGGGCACGTTGCATTTCGGCGGTGGGGCCGATGAAGGCGATCCCGTTTGCCTCGCACTTCTCGGCAAACTCGGCATTCTCGGCCAAAAAGCCGTAACCGGGGTGGATGGCGTCCACATCCGCCTTGAGGGCCAGGGCGATGATCTCGTCAATCCCCAGATAGGCGTCGATGGGCGCCTTCCCCTTGCCGACCAGGTAGGCCTCGTCGGCCTTGTAGCGGTGGAGCGACAGCTTGTCCTCTTCCGAATAGATGGCTACCGTGCCGATACCCAATTCGGTACAGGCCCGAAAGATACGGATGGCGATCTCGCCGCGATTGGCGGCCATGACCTTGCGGAACTTCTGTTTCTGCATGAATGTCCTCCGAAGTGTAGGGGTGCCGTGGAACATTTAACGTGGGTGAAATTCGTGCGCCTGAAACCGCCAAACATTTAGCAAAACTAAATTTATTCAGCTATTTTAAATAGTTATACCGTAAACAATGGCGACACTAAACCAGATTGAGGGGGCTTTGTCAACTACGATTTTTCAGGCCGTGACGGCATCGGTAGGGATACGGGAAAGGTAGGGACGAGCGGAGCGGGGAAAGACGCTTGTTACGCGAAGCGGTGCGGGTGATTCGGGGTCAGAACGAAAAGAAGAACGTGGCGCCTTTGCCCGGCTCCCCCTCGGCCCAGATGCGCCCCTGGTGCTTGTCGATGATGCGCTGCACGGTTGCCAGCCCGATGCCGAATCCTTCGAAATTGCCGTCGGTATGCAGGCGCTGAAAGGTTCCAAACATCCTGTCTGCCTTGTCCATATCGAATCCGACGCCATTATCCCGGACAAAATACACCGGTTTCCCATCGGCGGCGGCCATACCGAATTCTATCTGCGGCTCGTCTTTGAGAGCGGTGTATTTCCAGGCGTTCCCCATGAGGTTGCTCAAAACGATGTGCATCAGGTGTTTATCGGCGCAACAAGAAACACCCTCCTGGATGCAAAATCCGGTCTGCCGCTCCGGCTCCTTCATATGCAATTCAGCCCTGATGCCGGAGGCAATCGCAGTGAGATCCACCGTTTCTTTGTCGATGACCTGCTGCGACAATTTTGAAAATGCGATGAGGGCCGACAGCAGATCCTCCATCTGCTTTGCTTTGTGGCTGATGATCCCGACGATCTTTTCCCCCTGCTCATCCAGGCTTGCGCCGCACTTGTCCAGGAGCAACTGGCTGTAGCTGCTGATGATGGTCAACGGATTCCGCAAATCGTGGGAGACCGTATAATTGAATGCCTCCAGATCCGCATTGGCGGATTCCAGCTCCCGGGCGCGGTCCGCCAGCGCGGCGTTGAGGGCTTCGATCTTTTCTTCGGCACGCTTGCGGGCGGTTATGTCTTCCTTTACGGCAACGTAGTTGGTAATGGTGCCGGTTTCGTCGATGACCGGAGAAATGGCGGCAGATTCCCAATAAAGCTCCCCGTTCTTTTTCCGGTTCAGAAATTCTCCGTACCATTCCTTCCCCGAAGCGATGGTGCGCCACAAGGCGCCATAAAAGGCCGGCGACATGGTCCCTGACTTGAGAATGCGCGGGTTCTTCCCCATGACCTCATCGGGGGAGTAGCCGGTAAGTTCAAAAAACTTGGGGTTTGCATATTCGATCTCCCCGCGCTCATCGGTTATCAATACCGTACTGGGGCTCTGTTCGACGGCACGGGAGAGCTTGCAGATAAAACGGTGTTGAGAGGCCACCTTCCTTTTCAGCGTGATCATGGCGATGTTCTTGTCGATGGCGGCAAAGAGTTTTTCGTAATTCACCGGTTTGAGCACGTAATTGTTTATGCCCAGCTCGATGGAGTCCAGCAGGTATCGCGTTCCGCTGTGGGCCGTCAAGACGATGATGGCCGTTTCCGGGGCGATGTCCCGTATGGAGGCAGCCATTTCAACGCCATCCATAACCGGCATGCTGATGTCCGTAATGACGATATCGTGGTGATGCTGTTTGAAGAGCGCAAGCCCCTGTTCCCCGTTCTCGGCGGCATCGAGGCGCGCGAAACGGTACTTGCTTTCAAATACCGAGCCGAGGATATCCCGGGCGCTCTGTTCATCCTCCACATACAAGACAGAAATTGACGGCTGAGCGGCCCGCATATCAAACCTCGATCGTGAATTCGGCGCCCTCGCCCGTGTTGCGGGCGCTGAGTGTGCCGTTCATATTTTTTTCTATGATGGTTTTGGCCATGAACAAACCGATGCCGGTCCCCATGTCCGGCCCCTTTGTCGTGAAATAAGGTTCAAACATCTTCTCCAGAATATGGGCGGGGATGCCGCCCGCATTGTCGCGTATGGTGACCACGGACGCCCCCGCCCTGCTGAAGCTCCTGATCACGACCCTGGCGTCCTCCATGTCGCGCTCCGCGAAGGCGTCACGCGAGTTCAGCAGGATATTGAGAACCACCTGGGAATATTCATTGGGGAAACCGAGAACCCGCACATCGCCCTCCGTGTCCGCATCGATCTGTATATGATGGGCCTTGAAGCTTTCGTTGATCAGTGAGATGGTTTGAAGGATGGTGGCATGTACGCTGAAGGAACACTTTTCCTTGTCCGGCTTGAAGAAGTTCCTGAAATCATCGATGGTCCGGGACATGTGATAGACGAGTTTCATCGCTTCCTGCGTATTCTCCCGCAGGAAATTGGCGTCGAACTTACCGGAGTTATAAAAAAGCTGCAATCTCTGGATGATGAGTCCGAGGGTATTAAGCGGTTGGCGCCACTGATGGGCGATATTGCCGATCATCTCGCCCATCGCGGCCTGACGGCTCTGGAGCAGCATCAACCGCTCCTTCTCCCGGAGAGCCTGCTCCGTACGCAGACGTTCCGCGGTCTCCGCCAGCAAGTGCTGTTCGGCCAGTTTCCGCTCGGTGATATCGGTGTGGGAACCGGCCATACGGTGGGGATTGCCGTTGCTGTCGCGAAAACAGGCGCCGCGCGTCAATACCCAGCGGTAGCTGCCGTCCTGGTGGCGCAGACGGCATTCCAGACAGAACTCGGGGGTACGCCCATCCAGATAGTTATTCAGAGACTCCAATGCGACCTGATAATCATCGGGATGGATCAAGCTCATCCATTCTTCCATGGCATTCTGTATCTCGCCCTCGCCGTATCCCAGCATCTCCTTCCAGCGGGACGAGACAAAAGCCGTATTGGTCTCCAAGTCCCAGTCCCAGATGCTGTCGCTGGCCCCCTGAACGGCAAGCATGTAACGTTCGTTACTCCTGCGCAGCGCCGATTCCGTCTGTTTGAGGGCGGTAATATCGAACGCGGTGGCCCGGCACATGACGTAGTTGCCGTCCCCGTCCCGGATGGCAACCGCATTGACCATGACCGACACGTGGCGACCGTCTTTACGAACCAACTCGAATTCGGCTCCTTTTACCTGGCCCTCCCGCTTCAACCGGGAAAAGGTCTCTTCAAACGCCTCCTTGCTGCCATCCGCGAGGATGTCGCTGAAGCTCATCTTGCCGATGACCTCATGGCTACGGTAGCCCAACCAATTGAGTTCCGTGTCGTTGATGAGCACGAAGACGCCGTGATCGTTCAGAGAGTGGTAGCCGCAGGGGGCGTTATCGTACAGGTCCCGGATCTCATCAGAGGTCCTGACGAGATATTCCTCCGTCCTCTTCCGTTCCGACGCATCGCGAAAGATGATGCACGCCCTGAGCTGCCCATCCTTGTCGGCAAAGAGCGACGAGCTTATGTCGCAGGGGACCCTGCTGCCATCCTTGCGAATAAACATGACCTCGCCGCGCGCCTTGCCGGTACGCACCCGCTCATCGAGCAGGGCCGTTACCCGCTGATCCGCCACGTCGACGACCTCCTGCCTGCTCCGGCCGCACACCTCCTCTTCGGTCATTCCGAGGATGCGGCAGGCCTCGGGATTGGCCTCCAGCACATCGCCGCCGGAGGTGGCAAGCAGGATGCCGTCGATGCTGTTGTTGAAGAGGGAGCGGTAGCGTTCCTCGTTCTCCCGCAGGGCATCTTCAACCCGCCCGCGCTCGGCGATCTCCATTTTCAGAACCTGGATCGTGTCCGCCAGTTCACAGGTCCGTTCGGCAACCCGCCGTTCGAGTTCTGCATGGGCCCGCTGGAGCTCCTGCTCCCCCCGTTTTCGTTCGGTGATATCGGCAACGATGGAAAAGAGATGATCCCTGCCCCGAAAACTGATGGTGCCGGAAGAAACTTCCACGCTCCGCAGGGAGCCGTCCGCCAGGCGGTGCTGAAACACAAAACGCGCAGAGGCGCCGTTGCCGGCATGTTTCATATTATCCCTGGTTTCGGCCTCATCATTCGTATTGACGTCGAATATGCGCATGGCGGTAAGCTGCTCTTTGGGATAGCCGTAAAACGCGACCGCCGCCGGATTGGCATCCACAATGCTCCCACTGTGGGGCTCAATTATCAGCATCGCCTCGTTGCTGCTGTTGAACAGACTGTCGTAACGCGCCTCGCTTTCCATGCACGACGCCCGCATTCGTGCATGCATTCTCAGGAAAGCGACCGATAGCCACAGGACGATTATCGCCAGGATTCTGTTGAAGAGGGACATTTCGAAATGGGTGGCCGAAGGTGCTGCCAGGAGGTCCACAAGCATCAGCACGGTGCAGGCGCCGGCCAGCCAGGTGACGGGTCCGGCCCCCAGCCACCGGAACAGGAACAGTGGCATGAAGAGGTAACCGATCCAGACCGCAGCACCGGGTGGAGTCATTAGGTCGATAACGAAGATGACGCCACAGAGTGCGACTGCTGCTGCCAATGATACAACATGTTGTCGTGTCTCAGTCATGGTCGGATCAGCTACTCCCGGAAAAGATTGCCACTGCGGCTCGCTCTTCGCCCATTAAGGACCACCTTTATCCTAAAGCCATCATGCAGTATTCATAGCAAAAGATCACAATAATTTCACCTCTATATTTTTTAATGTCGAAGCAGCAGTGAGCGAGGTGGAAATACCATGGGCGCAGACATGGCCGCCGGGGGTCCCGTTCCCACTGAAACATGCCGGTCCGATACCGGGGAACGGCGTCTATGTGTGCAATAAATCCTGCTTATTTATTTCGACAGATATCCTGGCCGATTGAAATGCCGATTGTTTTAATGTAGTATTCGGGAAAAAGCACCTCAACAGCACCGATTTTGGGAAGGACGGCACGCATCATTTGTTCCTGCTACGCGCATCAAGCTGAAAAATCCGACCATATGCGAGTTGACCATGGAAAACAAAAACAACGATAAAACGCCCATCATGATCGTGGATGACGACTCACAGGCCCTGTCACTCCTCGCGTCGTTGCTCTGCCATGACGGATACGAAAACGTCATCCCCTTTGAGGACAGCCGCAGGGCTCTCGATTACTTCAACACCCAGGAGGTACATGCGGTGGTGCTGGATCTCTCCATGCCCAGGCTCCACGGCATGTACCTCCTTGAGCTTTTTACCAAGAACAAGCCGCATGTCCCGGTAATCATCGTGACGGCGGAGAACCAGATTGATTCTGCAATCGAGTGCATCAAGGCCGGAGCGGTCGATTACCTGACCAAGCCCATATCGATCAACCGTTTCATGACCAGCATCAGCCGGGCGCTGGAACTGCGCTCCCTGAACGACGGCCTGAGCTTTCTTCAGGACCCGGAGCAGGCCGTCGGCTTACCCTCGGCCATCGCCTCCCGCCATTCTATTATTACCCACAACAAGAACATGCTCTCCCTCATGCAGTATGTGGAGGTCATATCGAATTCCCATCAGGCGGTCCTGATCAACGGGGAAACCGGCGTAGGCAAGGAGCTCGTTGCCAAGGCGATACACACCATGAGCAAGCGCAAGGGAGAGTTTGTGTCCATCAACATCTCGGGGTTGGACGACCTGATGTTTTCCGATACGCTCTTCGGCCATAAAAAGGGGGCCTACACCGGGGCGAACCAGGACCGGGACGGCCTCATAAAAAAGGCGGCCAACGGCACCATATTCCTCGACGAGATCGGCGACCTGAACGAGCTGTCCCAGGTAAAACTGCTCCGCCTTCTCCAGGAAAACGAATACTACCCCCTGGGGTCGGACAACCCGCTCCAAAGCAATGCGCGCCTTGTGGTCGCTTCAAACCGCAGCTTACGGCACTTGGTAAACGAGGGGAAATTCCGCAAGGACTTTTACTACCGCCTCTGCACTCATCAGGTGACAATCCCCCCCCTCCGGGACCGCCTTGACGACATACCGCTCCTTCTTGACCACTTCATTGATGAGACCGCCAAGATCTTCGGCAAGAAACGTCCCACGTACCGGAAGGAACTGGTAGACCTCCTGTGCAGCTACGATTTTCCCGGCAATGTCCGCGAGCTCAAGGCCATGGTCTTTGATAGCGTGACCAAGGCCGCCTCATCGAAACTGTCGTCCGAGTACTTCAGCGAACTTATCGACCGGGAGCGGGATTCGTTCCCGTTCCAGGGCGCCTCCTCCGCGTCCCAGAATCTCGTGGGGGTCAACGGCGTCACCTTCGACCGGTTCCCGACCCTGAAGCACGCCGAAACGGAACTGATCCGCAGGGCGCTGGAAATCGCCAAGAACAACCAGGGGGTAGCCGCCCGACTGCTGGGCATCACACGGCAAGCCCTCAACAATCGGTTGCAACGGCTCAAGAAGGGCTCCGCCGCATAATTCTGCATTCCGCTGACGGTGCAATGGGACCAGCACAGCGGCCGGCCCCGGGAAGAGCGGACAAAAAAAGCCCGCCTTGTGGGCGGGCCGGGAAACGCCGGATAAACACAAACTATTTTTTATGGCACTGCTGACACTCAACCGGGCCTTTGTCGTAGAGATCGTGGCAGGAAATGCAGATTTTGTGGGCGGTGTCCTTGCCCCAATTATCAATCCTGCCGCTTTCGCGCGTGTGACAGTGAAAGCATTCGTTGTTCAAATCCTTCTGGTGTTTTCTATGCTGGAACGGGAGCACCATGACCCCCATCTTGAGGTTGATGACCTCCGGACCGGGATTCGGAGCAGCCACCGCCGAAACGGCTGAAGACATCCCGTACAGCAACAACGCAATCATCGGCATCACCAATCTTTTCCTCATCAGGTCCATCCTCCTGTGGCTTTGATTCCAGCTACCCGGTCATCACCCCAAAAGAACAGTCGCCTGACGTGAAAGACCGAAGACATCGTATGTATACACCATTGTCATGGTGGAAGCTCCGATTTTAAATGACTTTTCAGAAATGAAAAGCATTTTCTCCTCCGTGGGAAGCTTTTGCGCTCCGGCCGGACAGGGAAGCGCCTCCCACTCCGCCGTTTTTCCCGATCAAACGAGGCCATAAATGATGCGCCCCACAAACACGACAAGGGCGGTTCGCGGTTGAATTTATAGATTTTACAGGTATGATACGTCCCGACACGACTACGATCCCGCAGGCACAGCCATGAAAATACACAACCTTCTCATCCATCTTCACAACAACGTAGACGCCTTTTCCCTCAAACCGCGTCATCTCGACCTGATCCGCGGGATGCTTCCCGCCACCCGTATTACCGTCGCCGAAGGGAATAGTGATTTCCTTGACCGGCTTCCGGCAGCCGATTGCGCATTGACCTGGGTGTTCAAGCCCGATTGGTACGAAGGCGCTCCACGGCTGAAGGCCCTTTTTACGCCCGCCGCCGGGCATGATTGGGTGGCTGCAGACCCGACCGGCCGGGTGAAGACCTTCTACGGCAGCTTCCACGGCCGCATCATGCGTGAAAGCCTCCTCGCCATGATGCTCCACTTCAACCGGCGTGTGGGGAAATCGCTGTCCGACCAGCAGGGCAGGATCTGGGACCGCCCCGGCTACAGCGACTGCGTAGCGCTCTTCAGCCAAAGGGTGCTGATCGTCGGGTTTGGATCGCTGGGCCGGTCCATTGCCGAACTGCTGGCGGCCTTTGGGGCACGCATTACCGCGGTCAAGCGTGATACGAGGGGGTTCGCGGGCGCCCCGCACGTTGACAAGGTAATCCCCTTCGGCAGCCTGGAAGAGGAACTTCCCTCTGCCGATCACGTGGTCCTGGTTTTGCCCGGTGGGGCGGCAACCGACGGCATCTTTACCCCGCGGCATTTCACTGCCATGAAGCCGGGGGCCTACCTGTACAATTTGGGACGCGGCAACTGCTACCGGGAGGAAGATCTTCTCAGCGCCCTCAAAACGGGCCGACTCGCCGGCGCCGGACTGGATGTCTTCGCCGAGGAGCCGCTACCCCCGGCCTCGGCGCTCTGGGATCAGCCCAATGTGGTGATCACGCCCCATTCCAGCGCCATCAGCCGGGAGTATCTCGATCTTTTCATCCATGAGTGGGTAGGGATTTTACGGGAGTTGTGAGAGTGACAGCGCGGAACGGTTTACGGCAGAAAAAAGAGTCCGACAACCGCAAAAGCAGGTAATCGGATGCAATGATGGTTGGTGCGCCCGGCAGGATTCGAACCTGCGGCCCACGGCTTAGAAGGCCGTTGCTCTATCCAACTGAGCTACGGGCGCATACTCTGTTGACGAAGAGGAAGTTGTGATATGTAGCACAAAACTCTGCCGACGGCAACCGTCAATCACGCGCCGGCAGGCAAGCGAAGACGAAAAACGCCGGGGGGAGGCCCGGCGTCCAGTACCCATTATTCCTCTGTCGGCTTCTCGCGAATCGCCGCAACGATCTTGTCGTACAGCCCATCCCCGTCACGGGCGGTGATTTTTTCCTTGTCCACCGTGGCCATGGGCATCTCCCGGCAGGCAGAGCACTGTTTTACGCATTCCTTGATCTTGATGTTGAGATCGGGGAATTCCTCTTTCAGGCGGCGGTATACCTTGCCCTTGCCCTTGTTATGTTCGCAGAAACGGATCTTCACGCTACACCGCGAGGGGGGCGCCGACGGGCTGCACAAACACACGCTGCGCCATGTCGGCATCGATCATCAGAATACCGTGACCATTGTCGCCGACCAGCTTGAGCTTGGCGATCAGATCCCGGTCGTTGTTCTCTTCCTCGACCTGTTCGGTCACAAACCATTGCAGAAAGATCTGGGTGGCATGGTCCTTCGCCTGAACCGCCTGTTCGCTCAGGTCGTTGATACACTTGCTGATAAGCTCCTCATGGGTCAGGGTCCTCTGCATCATCTCCAACAGCGACGTGTAGGTATTCGGCACAGCCTTGCTGGACAGGAGTTCGATATTCATCCCCTGGTCAACGAGGTAGGTATAGAACTTCATGAAATGGACCATCTCCTCGCGGTACTGTACCATGAACCAGTTGGCGGCGCCCTTCAACCCCATCTCGTTGGCGCAGGAGGACATGGAAAGATAGATATGCGCGGAATAGAGCTCAAGGTTCATGTGTTTGTTGAGCGAGTCAGCCACTTTTTTGCTTATCATGGGTGTCGTGCCTCCTGTCGGATATGTAGTGTGTCTAAGTATACCCCTGAATCAGACGATTGAAAGCCCTTTCAGCGACGTCCGGGGGGCGTTCGGATTCAGGCGGCCCGTCGGGAGAGCCTGAATACCATGAAACTGCCCACGAGGAACATGGGCAGGCTCAAAAGCTGCCCCATGGAAAAGAAGTTGAAGAAGAAACCGATCTGGGCATCGGGTTGGCGGAAAAGTTCGACGATAAACCGGAACAGGCCATAGCCGGCGCAGAAGGTCCAAGCCGGGATGCCGGTCACATCCGACCGCCGGGACATGATCCGCACGATGAAGAACAGGACCAGCCCCTCCAGAAAAGCCTCGTAGAGTTGCGAGGGGTGGCGCGGCAGTTCGCCCCCCCCGGGAAAGACCATCCCCCAGGGGACATCCGTCTGCCTGCCGTACAGCTCCCCGTTGATGAAGTTGCCGATCCTGCCGAGCCCCAGGCCGATGGGAGCGCACTGGGCCGCCATGTCGATCAGCGCCCAGAAGGAGATGTTCTTGCGCCGGGCAAACAGGACGAAGGAGAGGATGACCCCCAGAAAACCGCCGTGGAAGGACATGCCCCCCTTCCAGACCGCAAAGACCTGCAACGGATCGGCGAGGTAGACCTTCAGGTCGTAGAAGAGGATATAGCCGAGCCGTCCCCCCAACACCACCCCCATGGCGCCGTAAAAGACCAAGTCCGCCACGTCGTCCTTGGTCAGGGGGTACTGTTTGCGGCGCACCTCGGAGCGGAGGAGGAAATAGGTGGCGGCGAAGGCCAGAACGTACATCAGCCCGTACCAGCGAAACTGGAGCGGGCCGATGCTCAGGAAAACAGGATCGATATGGGGAAACTGCATGGGGCCGGGAGCCTCAGGCGCCGCAGCCGCAACTGCGGGTGCAGGCTCCGACGCGCATGCTCAACGCCCTGATGTAGGAGGCGTCGGCGGCGGCCTTTATCTCCTGGAGGACGTTCTCGGGCACGGCCGTGTCGAGGGAAAGCAACACCATGGCCTCGCCCTTCTTTTCGTGCCGCCCCAGGTTCATGGAACCGATATTGATGTTGTACTGCCCCAGGATGGTGCCGACCTTGCCGATTATGCCGGGGCGGTCGTTGTAGTTCAGGAGCAGCATGTGCTCTTCCGGGCTAAAGTCCATGGAATAGTCGCGCAGCCGCACGATGCGGGGAACCCCTTCGAAGAGCGTGCCCGAAACCAGCCGGCGCTTGCCCTCCCCTTCGATGATCAGGGTGACGACATTGGAAAAGGCGCCGCCCTGGGTCGTCTTGGACTCTTCCACCACGATGCCCATCTGATCGGCGATCAGCGAGGCATTGACCATGTTCACGTCCTGGTCCACCACACGGTTCAACAGGGCGGTCAGGCCGCAGACGGTCAGGGGCGAACAGTCGTAATGGGCGATATTGCCGGCAAAGCCGAAACTGACCTTTTCCAGATTGGTGTCCACCAGCTGGATACCGAAGTCGCACATGACGCTCATCAGGTTGAGGAACGGCCGCATCTGGTCCATGAGGGCAAGGTCGAAGCGGGGGATATTGACGGCGTTTTCCATCGGCTTGTCGTCCAGGTAGTTGATGATCTCGCGGGAGACGTCGATGGCCACATTGATCTGGGCTTCAAAGGTGTTGGCACCCAGGTGCGGGGTTACCACCAGTTTTTTGTTGGCGATCAGTTGTTTGAGCGTCTCCGATGAGGGCGGTTCCTGGCTCCAGACGTCGACGGCGCCGCCGAGCACCTTGCCGGAGACGAGATTGTCCAGCAGTGCCTGCTCGTTGATGATGCCGCCCCGCGCCACGTTGAGGATGATGACGCCGCTCTTCATCAGCCCGAATTCGCGGGGGCCGACCATGTTGCGGGTTTCGTCGGTCAGGGGGGTGTGAACCGTGATGATATCGCAATTCTTATAGATCTCATCGTGGGATACCAGCTTGACCCCCAGGTCGTTGGCGCGCTTGACCGAAACATACGGGTCGCAGGCCAACACCTCGCATTCAAACGCTTTGAGCCGTGCCGCCACCCGGCCTCCCACCTTGCCGAGGCCGATCACGCCGGCGACCCTGCCCTTCAACTCGTGGCCGGTAAAGGGAGCCCGCTTCCATTCCCCCGCTTTCAGGCTGGCGTTGGCAATGGTGACGTTGCGGCAGAAGGAGAGCAAAAGCGCCAGGGTATGCTCTGCGGCGCTGTTGGTGTTGCCGAATGGCGCGTTCACCACGATGACACCCTTGGAGCTGGCGTAGTCCACATCCACGTTGTCGATGCCGACCCCGGCCCGGGCAACGATCTTCAGCTTGGTGGCCGCGTCCAGCAGGGCTTTGTCAACGGTAGTGCCGCTGCGGGTGATGATTGCTTCATAGTCGCCGATGACCGCCAGCAGTTCATCTTTCTTCAACCCCAGCTTCACATCCAGTTGGATGCGCGCATCCTGGGTCAACAGGGCAAGACCTTCCGCAGATACTTCATCAGTTACGATAATCTTCATTGCAACTCCCCAGTATCAATAATTTGTGGCTTCATAGTAGCCTTGCCGGACAAAAATTGCAAGAGTCCGAAGGGTATACGGGGCTGGTTGTGTTGATTTTGGGATGCAAGTGGTCTATGGTTTAAATTTTCACTACAGAGTCGAGGAAGAGTCCGTGCCCCCAAACATACCATTCAACATCGTGCTGGTCGAACCGGAGATCCCTCCCAACACCGGCAATATCGCCCGCCTCTGCGCCGCCACCGGCAGTGTCCTGCACCTGGTGGGGCAACTCGGGTTTTCCATCGACGACAAGCACCTGAAACGGGCCGGGCTCGATTACTGGGAATATGTGACCATGCGTCGCTGGGACACTCTGGAAGAGCTCCAGTCAAGCGCGCCCCAGGGCCGTTTTTTCTATCTCAGCACCAAGGTCGCCCGCAGCTACCTGGAGGCCGCCTTCCAGCCGGGGGATTTTCTGGTCTTCGGCCGCGAGACCAGGGGCTTGCCGGAAGAGTTGCTCAAGGCCAATCCGGACACCTGCATCACGATCCCCATGCCGGCCGGCGCCGTACGGAGCCTGAACCTGTCCACATCGGCGGGGATCGTCCTGTACGAAGCCCTGCGCCAGTCGGGCCAGCTCGACCACACCGAACCGGAGGCGCCATGATCCCCACGCGTCCCTACCTGACCGCTTCCCTCCCCGGCATCGGCGGCACGATCAAGGAATCCTGCGACGACTTTCTGGTGGAGGAGATTCCGGCCTATCAGCCCTGCGGCTCCGGCGACCACGCCTACCTGATCGTGGAAAAGCGCGGCATCACCACCCTGGAGGCCATCCGCCGCATCGCCCGGCATCTCAACGTCGCGGAACGCGCCATAGGCTACGCCGGGATGAAGGATGCCGCCGGCGTCACCCGGCAGACCATCTCCGTGGAGCACGTCAAGCCGGAAGCGGCGGAAGGGGTGGAACTGGATGGCCTGAAGATCGTCTCCGCCACCCGCCACACCAACAAACTCAAACTGGGTCACCTCAAGGGAAACCGTTTCCGTATCGTTGTCCGAGACATTGGGGCGCATGCCGGGGAGGTCGTCCCTGCGATTCTGGAGATCCTGCAACAACGGGGTGTGCCCAACTATTTCGGCTACCAGCGCTACGGCAGCCAGGGAAATTCCCACCTGATCGGCGCCGCCATGCTGCGCCACGACTGGCAGGGTGCGACGGACCGGCTCATGGGCGAACCTGAGGCGGTGCGCGACGAGCAGTGGCGAGCCGGGATCGAGGCCTATCGACGGGGCGATCTGGCCGGAGCGTTGGAGCTGTTTCCCCGCCACTGTCGGAGCGAGCGGGAGGTGCTGCAACGGCTTGCCGCCCGGCCGGACGGGTTCGAGCGGGCCTTTGCCGTCATCCACCCCCGCCTGAAAAAGCTCTACCTCTCGGCCCTGCAATCCTGGCTCTTCGATCAGGTGGTGGAACACCGCATCCAGCAGATCGACGCCCTGCTGCCGGGAGACCTGGCATGGAAGCACATAAACGGCGCCTGCTTTCTGGTGGAGGATGCGGATACTGAGGCGGAACGGGCCCGCACCTTTGAGATATCCGCCACCGGGCCGATCTTCGGCTGCAAGATGAAACAGCCTGCGGGAAAACCGCTTGAAATCGAACAGCAGATTCTCGACAATGAACAGATACGGCCGGCTGATTTCGACATGGGGGGCGGCTTGAGAATGGAAGGGGAGCGGCGGCCGCTGCGGATACCGCTGGAAGCCCCCTCTTTTCGGATCGAAGGCGATAGACTGGAACTGGAGTTCAGCCTGGTCAAGGGAAGCTACGCCACCTCCCTGCTGCGGGAGATCACCAAGAACTTCTGATAGCAGGTTGTTGAAAAACAGTCATCAGGCCTTCGTCCTCGAAAGCCGCCTTGTGCGGCGTAGCGCTGCTACGCCTCCGCGAGGCTTTTTGCGGGTGCGACGATCTGACTTTTTTTGAACAACCTGAGTTTTGCAACAAAAAGGAACTTGATAGATGAATAACAACATCCTGATCGACTCCCACGCCCACATCTACTACCGCGACTATGCCGGCGACTTCGATGCCATGCTGAAACGCGCCGAGGATGCCGGGGTGGGTGCCATGCTGGTGGTCGGCACCGACATAGAATCAAGCCGCGAGTCGGTCGAACTGGCAGAGAAGTATCCCCATATGTACGCGGCGGTCGGGGTCCATCCCCAGGATGCCGGCCGGGTGACGGAACAGTGCTACGACGTTATCCGGGACCTGGCCCGGTCCAGCGCAAAGGTGGTGGCCATCGGAGAGATCGGCCTGGACTTTTACCGTGACTATTGCCCCCGCGACGAGCAGGAGGCGGTGTTCCGCCGTTTCTTGCGCATGGCACACGAACTGGAGCTGCCGGTCGTCATCCACGACCGTGACGCCCATGAGCTCATGCTGACGATCCTGCGGGAGGAGCGGGTACACAAGGGGGTGTTGCACTGTTTCTCCGGCGATGCCGCCATGGCCGCCCAAGCCATCGACATGGGATTATACATCTCCATCACAGGCACGGTCACCTACCCGTCCAACGAGGCGTTGCGCGCTGTGCTGCGTGGCGTCAGCATCGATCGCCTGCTGGTGGAGACGGACTGCCCGTACCTGACGCCGGTTCCCCACCGCGGAAAACGCAACGAGCCGGCCTATGTGCGCCTGACGGCGGAGAAGGTGGCCGAGACCAAGGGGTTGTCCCTGGATGATGTGGCCCGGATCACCACCAAGAACTGCCGCGACCTGTTCGGCATCCGCCTGTGGGACCAGTCCACCAAGATCGCCTACATGATCCGCAACTCCCTCTACCTGAACATCACCAACCGCTGTTCGAACCGGTGCAGCTTCTGCGCGAAGTTCGACGACTTCACCGTCAAGGGACACAACCTGCTTCTGGACGGGGAGCCTTCCTTCGAAGAGATCATGGCGGCTGTCGGCCAACCGGAAGGAATCGATGAAGTGGTCTTCTGCGGCTACGGCGAGTCGCTGATCCGCCTGGACCTGGTCAAACGGGTGGCGGCGGAACTCAAAGGGCGCGGCTACCGCATCCGCATCAACACCGACGGCCAGGCCAACCTGGTTCACCAGCGCAACATCCTGCCCGAACTGGCCGGACTGGTGGACAGCATCTCCGTCAGCCTGAACGCCCCGGACAGCGCCACCTACGGCAGGCTCTGCAACACCCCCTTCGGCGACGCCGGGTTCGAGGGGGTATGCGATTTCATCCGCATGGCGCGGGAGCATATCCCCCAGGTCGTGGCCAGCGCCGTAACCGTGCCGGGGGTCGATATCGACGCCTGCCGCAGGCTGGCCGAATCTCTGGGTGTGGAGTTTCGCGTGCGGGAATATAGCGAGGTGGGGTGAAGTGGACGGTGAACGGGGTTCACCGTTCTACCGACCTTGTTGGGCATTCCGGTGGCAACTTAGTGCATTAACTTAACAACTTGGAAGCCTGACCCCGGCGCCCGTTCATCGTGCATTCCACCGTCGTTTCAACTCTATCCACCGGCTGTCATTCAACAAAGCAGGCTCAGCTTCTACAATTTCTGGAAGAACCTCGCCAATGCCATACGGCCATTTTGTTGCATTATCAGGCAAAACGGCCCACAAAAGAGTCAAAACCTTTTCCGGATACTTTTGGACGATCTCATTTTTTGTCCCTCTAAGATGAGGGAGAATAAAGCCTTCCTGCTCAATTTTGGTGAGCAACGGCAAGATTGAGTCAACGACAACAGGGAAAACGATTTCACTTGAAAAGGTCAGATCACAAAGCTTCGCGGACATTTTTGGGCTCTTAACCTGCTTCTGACGCGGCCACACCTCAGTGAAGAATACGGAAAGGTTTGCTTTCCATGCACCAACTTTCTCATCAATAGCCCATCTCTCTAAATGCCAAACTATTTGCCCCCGGAACTCGTCGTCTGCGTTGAGTAAGATATCGCGCATTTCCTCATTTGTAACAAGGCGTTTTGTCCCCTTTTTACACATCCTCCCCCACCCGGACAAAAGAATCGCCGACAAAACATTCACCTCTCGTCGCCCGGAGACATGTTTCTGTACGGGAAGATCTAATAGCCAAGGTTTCAAGCGAAAGAAAAGTTTTTCTGTCGGATGCTTAGCGCCCCAGAAGAAACCATCCCAAAACGCTTCTTGATTTTCGTCTTTTTTGCCGAGAGCAGAGAGCAGATTCTTGTCGGTCCAAGATGGATCGTAATAAAAGAACCAATTCAGGTTAAAGGCAAAAATTACCAATGCATATCGCCGATGGTCATCCGGTAAGCCCAGCAAATCCTCAACATGGGAAAGCCACGAAACAGGAAATCCTTTCCCAGCTTTCAAACCTTCTTTCTGTGGATCATTCATTAGTCCTTGTGCCAATTTCCCAACCGGAGAGTTCAACGCTTCCGTTACCCATTCTGGTTCCTTACTGCCACGAACCAGAGCAGTTTTGGAAATTTCTGTATCCAATTGTAATGCTGAAATCACCTTTTCCCAAATACGATCAAATTGCTCACGATAGGCAGTGATCAAATTTCTACTAACCTTCGACAACCAGTCAGATACCGGATGAATGACAGTTGTAATCGCTTGAATCGGCATACCGGTAACTCTCTGGGCAATTACTGATGAAAATCTTGGTTTATCCTTCTCCCTTACTTGAGAGTAGAGAAACGTCTGCCAAGCCCATCCCGGCCACTCACCCCGCTTAGCCGCAAATTTTAATGCCGACAGAGCACGGACAGGACGTTCACTAGCCAAACCGGCAAAAGGGTCTTTATTTATCATTCGCTCAATTTCTCGTCCGCTAAGTTCTCTGGCTTTGTCGAGAATTCCGCACAACGGCTCACCAAGAAGCTCTGAATATTCAGTATCAGTTCCAACAAAGCCTCCTCTACTTTCTCTGGAAGACGCGGCCGTAGCAGCATACTGATGCTTCCATTCAGGAGCCAGCCTTTGAAGTTTATCCGTTACTTTCTGGACATCGAAACTAAAGTTACATCCCTTTTCCTTCAGCCAATGGATGAGGTTCAAAGAGTTCCATGCTCTATGTTCAAAATACTTATCATCTTCTTCATTTTCGTATTTTGATCTTCCAGCAACTAGCCGCTTTTCTATCTTTTTTCTGATCGATTGAGGGAAATCGTTCCAGCGGTTGTATAGGACCAATAGAAGGTCCCTTTGATGGTGGCCATCCCAAAAGACCTGGTCATTCAAACTACAAAGCAATTGACCTCCTTCCGTAGCGGTTAACAATTCCTTTCTGCCTGCTACCCATATCCTCAATTGTGCAAAAACTTTGTCGTCTTCCCACCATGATTGGAACTCCTTTTTTGCAGCAGCAGAATCAAATACCACCAACCTCTTGAACAACTCCCAAAATTTAAAAAATAGCCTCGCAATCCCAAAATCCCGATCCGAAGACTCGCCTTCCAAATCTGCGTCTGGTTCTATCGGGGGAAGGCTGAGATACTCGTAGCTATCCAGTTCTTTTTCAAGATTTAAGGCTAATTCCAGATTTTTTCTAAATTCCCGAACGGCGTCCACTAGATATTTATCCGGTATATTTGTGCGCTCGTGCAGTGTGGGATATTGAACATCTAGACTTGCCATATCATTAATGCAAATTCCTTCCTGAGGTTCCGGTGGTTTTGGCCCCCGGTGATAAGGCCATCTTAGGCTTAGGTAAGGACGATAAATCCCGGCGAGTTCTCTGACGGCGGCACTTGACCAACCGTCAAGTTTTATCGACGCTTGTAGCAGAAACCATTGATGGTAACTGTCGTTCTTTCGCATTTTCCAGGCTGTAAAAATGAATCGCCAAGCTCTGCGGATTGTTGGAGAAGGCGCCTTCTCAATTTCCTGAAGAATTTGCATCTGAATGCCTGGGTAAATACCGATCTGATGAGAAGCCCACCAGACAGCAGCCGGCTGGTTGGATACCATGCATATCCAGTGTCCGAGACATGACAATCTTGCCGGAAGCGCGGGGACATTAACTGACAAATGCCCCATCAAAGCCGCATAATTGCCGATTTGAAGATTGAGGAGATCGAGAGGCGTGGGGGCAAAGCAGTTCCATGCATCTGCTGGTACTTCTCTCTTTGCGTAAAAATTTGGGGGGGGAATTTTCGCCGGGACCTGATCGCATTCCAAACCGTACACATCAAAGGGATCAAAAAATGGACCTCGTTCAAGATAACTGCCAAGATGATTGGGTTTGAGATAACGTATGGCCGGATCGAATACACAGAGCCACTCAGCAGGTGGGGGGGGATTTGAACCGGCAAACTTCCTTGCTCCTTCCAGTGAGGAAACCAGATGGGCTACCTGTCCCCGTTCATGCGGTTGAAGCTTTTCCGGCCCTTGCCGCGCCATATCGATAATTTTTTCGCACCAAAAATCGGGGTTTACTGCTCTTACCGCCCATGCCGCCAGAGTATCCCATAATGATTGATGTGCTTCGGTGTTGTCATAGGCTATTGGAACAACTCCCTTGTGGCCCCATCTGGCTTCTGCATCGTTTTGGCTACCAACCTGAAAGGCATACATCTTTTGCAATGGATTTGACCGTTTATTAAGTGCTTCGAGAAGGTAGTGAACCGGAGGGTCGTCAGCAGCGTAACCGACAAATACAACAACATATTTTTCCAGAATTGATCTAATGAACTGAGTGGCCCAACCATCAGCAAGATAGGCATCACCGAATTCAGAGCTCGACAGGACAAAACCGTCGCCGCTCGCGCCTTGATAGTCATTATCCACATGACCGTGCAAATGGATAATGCCTGCAAACTCTTCAGGACGGTTTGGGTCTGGTATTCGGGGATTTCTGTGCTTGGGAAGGGAATTGTCACATGACTCGAAAAGGAGATCGAAGTTAGTTGTGACAAGCCTGATTTTACCTTCGGGAGATCTGGCCAAATCAAGCATGATCCGATGTGCGGAAAGATCTGCATTCGGACTAGGTTTGAGGGCAGCGGCAACCTTTGCTTCGATGTCTCGGGTGAGGAATTCCCGTTCCAGAAGACCGAAAACCCTGTCGGCAGAAATCAAGCCGGGAATTTTGGTTTTAATTTCCAAAGCCTTTGCTTCATCGATCAGCTTCCGTACAGGATCATCAGCAGTCACACCAAGAGCTTCGACGACCCTTTCAGCCAATCCAAAGAAATCGGAGAGCCCTGCACGGGCATATGAGACGCCTGCACCGCAAAAGAAAATTACTCTCCCCTCGTCTCTAGCGATCAGCAATTCATCTGGTATTGATGGACCGTCTGCGAGGAAGCGCATATATCTAAGTCTCCGAGGGTATACCCACAAGGGTCAGGTCTACAGAACACAGATTTTAAGCAGTTCCTTAATTTTTTCAACACGTTCTACAAGCTTTTCATTCTTATCCATCGTACCCGGAAACATGCGTGCCGCTTCAGTGATTGCCGATTCACTCACCTTCTACTCCACACAAAAATGAATTTCAATGTAAATTCAAGGTGTTAAAAAAATTAACACGCTGGATCAATTTGCTTATCCTCCTGTTTTCACATTAAAAAAGGCGCTTGGAACATGTCCAGGCGCCTTTGCTTGCGTCATTTTGATACAAAAATTTTACGACAAGGGGAGTGTGGGTCCTGTTGCCTTACCCTCTGGTGCCGCAAACCGGGCAACCTTGCATTGAGAGTGGTTTTTCCAGCCGGCATTCGGCCAAGAGGGCCGCGTCGGCGAAAATGTCGCGGGTCGGGCCGTCGGCCTTGACCTCCCCCTCATGGAGCACAATGGTCCGCTCGCAGAGATCAAGGACCATGTCCAGGTCGTGACTGGTGAAGATTCTGGTATGGCGGAACTCCCTGAGCAGTCCCATCAACTGGCGCCGGGCAAAGGGATCGAGCCCGTTGGTCGGTTCGTCCATGACCAGGATGTCGGGCGACATGGACAACACCGTTGCGATCGCCACCCGTTTCTTTTCGCCACCCGACAGCCGGTATGGCGGTTTTCCCTGCAAATGCGCCGCCCCGACCTTCGCCAGGGCCGCCCGCACACGCTCATCCACCTCCCCGGCAGGCAGGCCGAGATTGAGCGGACCAAAGGCAACGTCGTCGTAGACCGTGGGCATGAACAACTGGTCGTCGGGATTCTGGAAGACCATGCCCACCGTGCGCCGGATATCCGGCAGGGTTTCCCGGGTGAGGGGAAAATCGCCGATACGAATCTCGCCCGCCGTCGGCGTCAGATACCCGTTGAAATGCTGCAACAGGGTGGACTTGCCCGCACCGTTGGCGCCGATGACCGCCACCGACTCCCCATGGGTGATGCGCAATGAAATATTCCGCAGGGCCAACGTCCCGTCGGGATAGGTATGGTGCAGCCCTTTTACTTCAACAATGTGATGACTCATAGTATTCCCGTTACGAGCGACCCGAGCAGATGGGCCACCGGTACCAATCTCGCGGTAATGAAGAACAGGCTCCAGCCCAGGACGAACGCCGTCTCCCTGATGCCGAAACAGAACTGCCGGCGGGTGTGAAACGCGCCGGAAAACCCTCGCGCCAGCATGGCCATATGGATGCGCTCCGCCCGCATCCAGGTCCTGAGCAGCAGATGGCCGATCATGGAGCCATAGACCCTGATGCCCCGCCCCCGGCCCCCGAAGGTCCGCAGCTCCCGCGCCCGGGACACCTGCGCCCCCTCTTCCGTCAACACGAAGATATAACGATAGAGAAAAAGCAGTTGCACGGCAAAGGGCTGGGGCATACCCATACGCTCCAAAGCGGCACAGATGGCGGGAAAGCCGGTTACGGCCACCAGAACCAGGGCCGAACTGACCGTGAGAACGGCCCGCACCACGATGGATGCAAAGGAGACCCACCCTCCCGAGATGCCCAGCGCTCCCACATGCAGCACCACCTGCCGGTCCAGCAAGGGATTGAACATGCCGACCATGACGGCGAACGGGATGATGACGGCGATCTTCTTCGCCAGGTACAGGGCCGGGATGTCGGCGAGCGTCACCATGAATACCGGGAACAGGAAAAAGGGGAGCAGCGCCGCCAGTTCGTATTTGCCGCATGAAACGACACAGACGACGAAGACGAGCGTCACCACGACCTTTGCCCGCGGGTCGAGGCGATGGATGCCCGTATCACCGGCAGCCAGTCGGTCCAGATTTTTAAAGTCCAGCAGTGTGCCGTCGATACTGCACATCGATCATCTCCCGCAAAAAAAGGAGAGCTGCACGCTCTCCCCGCTCATCATTGTCCGAATCCCGCCCCGGACGAGAGGATTCAGGCCGTCGGGCGCCGTCGCTTCAACAGGAACCCGCTCAAAAAGACGATAGCCAGGGTCAGCACGCCGCCGACAACCCCCGAAAGGCTGGTGCCGAGGCTGTCGGTTGCGTTACGCCCTCCCCTGTTGCCGTCTTTTTTGAATCCATAGTCGGGCAGGAAAGCGGTTTTCTTCTGGAGGGCGGTCATGGCGGCATGCAGCCCCTGTTCGGTCCCCGGCAACGCCTCCGCTCCCGTGACCTTGGCGATGGCCCATTCGAGGCCATCGGGATTCTTCGAGGCAAACCCGGAGAGGACGCCCCCGGTCAGGATGGCCGCCGCGAAAACGGCAACAAGCACCGCGCGAAACGGGCGCCGGCCCAAGGGACGTGCGCCCATGGCTCCCGGAATAATCTCCGGCCGGGCCGCATGGACAAAGGTCACGATCGCAACCGTTACAATCCCTTCCACCACACCGATGGCCAGGTGGATGGGCTGCATCAGCAGCGCAAAGGTCGAAAACGGCAGGGCCGAGATCCCGGAGAAGACGGTTTCCAGCACCACGCACAAGGGACCCAACTGCAAGCCGATAACGGCCGAGATCATGGTAGCCGCCACGAGGCGCTTCCGGCCCGGTGCAGAGCCGGCGACCCTTGTATAGACCAGGGGGTACACCAGGAAGGCGGGGATAAACCCCATGTTGAATATATTACAGCCCAAGGCCAGCAAACCGCCGTCGGCAAAGAAGAGCGCCTGGACCATGAGGACCGACGAAATGGTGAGAAAGGCCGCAGAGGGACCAAGCAGCATCGCCAGAAGGAGTCCTCCCCCCAGGTGGCCGCTGGACCCGGTGGCCGGAATGGTGAAGTTGATCATCTGGGCGGCAAAAAGAAACGCCCCCAGCACGCCCATGAGCGGCACCTTGCGGTCATCCAGCTCCTTGCGCACCTTGGCGGAACTGTAGGCAATCGCCCCAGCGGAAACCGCCCACATCGTACCCCCGACCGCCGGGGATAACAGTGCGTCTGCCATGTGCATGGCACGTCCTCCGTGTTACGAAATCATATTTGTGTAGCACGGCAAATATACGATTACCAAAGAGGAGGTGTCAACAAAAAAACAGCCCCATTTTCCCTCCCGTTGTGGCTGAATCAGTGCAACAAACTTGACTCATCGGGAGCAAATCTGCTATTTGTATAAATTCGACCCAACAAAAAGGAATCTCATCATGTCGTATACACACATCACCATTGACGAGGCGCGCTGCAAGGGATGCGGACTCTGCACCATCGCCTGCCCGCAAAAGCTGGTCACACTGAGCGATACCCCCAACAGCCACGGGTTCACCGTTGCGCTCTTTTCCGACTCGGGGAAGTGCACCGGCTGCGCGCTGTGCGCCGAGATGTGCCCAGATGTGGCCATCATGGTTTTCAAAGAGAAATAGATACGGAGGCACGGTTGTCCGAAAAACTTTTCGTCAAGGGAAACGAAGCGGTTGCCATGGCTGCCATAGAGGCCGGGTGCCGCTACTACTTCGGTTACCCCATCACGCCGCAAAGCGACATCCCCGAATACCTTTCACGCGAACTACCTCCCCTGGGGGGGGAATTCATCCAGGCCGAGAGTGAAATCGGCGCGATCAACATGCTGTTGGGGGCGTCGGCCACCGGTGTGCGCGCCATGACCTCCTCATCCGGCCCCGGCATCTCCCTCAAGCAGGAAGGCATCTCCTATATGGCCGGCTCGGAGTTGCCCGGCGTGATCGTGGATATCATGCGGGCCGGTCCCGGCCTGGGCGGCATCGACGCATCCCAGGCCGACTACTTTCAGGCCACGCGGGGCGGCGGTCATGGCGGCTACCGTATCATCGTGCTGGCCCCGGCCTCGGTGCAGGAGATGTACGACCTGACCATGCTGGCCTTCGACCTGTCGGACCTCTACCGGATACCGGCCATGGTGTTGGCCGATTCGGTCATCGGCCAGATGAAGGAGTCGCTTACGGCGCATCCCCGTCCCCAGACCGCTTTGCCCGCCAAGGAGTGGGCGGTGCGCGGCCGGGAAGCGGGAGAACCGCAAAACGTCGTCAAATCCCTCTACCTGGGCGACGGCGAGATGGAAGCGTTCCACTGGAAGATGCATGCCCGCTATCAGGAACTGGCTGAAAAGGAAAACCGCTGGGAAGAGGTCCAGACCGAGGACGCGAAGCTGGTGGTGACCGCCTTCGGTTCAACGGCCCGCATTGCCAAGACCGCTATCGCCATGGCGCGGGAGGCGGGCATGAAGGTCGGCCTGCTGCGGCCGATCACCCTCTTCCCGTTCCCCAGGCAGGCCTATGAGGCCATCTCGAGGAACTGCAAGAATTTCCTGACCATTGAGCTCAGCACCGGCCAGATGGTGGAGGATGTGCGCCTTTCCGTGGCCCGCGACGCCGAGGTATCATTCTACGGCCGCCCGCCGGGCGCCGGCTCGCTGCCGACGCCGGAGGAACTTTTCGAACAGATAAAAAAACGGTACTAAGAGGTTGTGTAAAAGTTCAGGTTGTTCAAAAATAGTCAGATCGTCGCACCCGATAGACAAGCCCTGAGGAGGCCCTCACCCGGCCTTTGGCCACCCTCTCCCGGAGGGAGAGGGTAACGGTATCCCTTCTCCCTTGGGGAGAAGGATAGGATGAGGGGCGCTACGCCGCACGAAAGGGCTTTCGAGGACGGCGGCGATATGGCTGTTTTTCAACAACCTATAATGAGGAATTCATGAAACAGGTATTCACCAGGCCCGAGAGCCTGAAAGATGTCCAGACCCACTTCTGCCCCGGCTGCCACCACGGCTCCATTCATCGTTTGGTGGCCGAAGCCATGGATGAATTCGATATCAGAAGCAAGACGATCGGGGTCGCGTCCGTGGGCTGTTCGGTCTTTCTGTACGGCTATTTCGATATTGACGTCATCGAGGCGCCCCACGGCCGGGCGCCTGCTGTCGCCACCGGGGCGAAACGCTCCCGCGACGACCGGATCGTCTTTACCTATCAGGGGGACGGTGACCTGGCCGCCATCGGCACCTCGGAGATCATCCACGCCGCCAACCGGGGCGAGGATATCACCGTGATCTTCGTCAACAACACCACCTACGGCATGACCGGCGGCCAGATGGCCCCCACAACCATGGTGGGGCAAAAAACCTCCACCTCTCCCTACGGCCGCAACCAGGCCAAGGACGGCTATCCGATCCGCATGGCCGAACTGCTGGCGCAATTGGAAGGGGTTGCTTTCTCGGCCCGCGTGGCGGTCAATTCTCCCAAAAACGTCATGCAGGCCAAAAAAATGATCAAGACCGCCTTCCGCTACCAGGTGGAAGGGAGGGGATTTTCCTTTATCGAGGCCCTGGCCGCCTGTCCTACCAACTGGGGCATGAAGCCGCTGGCAGCCAATGAGCGGGTGGGCAGCGAAATGATCCCGTATTTCCCGCTGGGCGTGTATCGCAACACCGCCAACCTTTGATTGATCTGGAGCTATCATGCGTCACGATGTCTTTATAGCCGGCTACGGAGGCCAGGGGGTGCTGCTTGCCGGCAACCTGCTCTCCTACGCCGCCATCCATGAAAACAAGAATGTCTCGTTCTTTCCCGCCTACGGCGTGGAGAAACGCGGCGGGGCGGCTATGTGTACCGTGGTCTTTTCCGACGGCGACACCGGATCGCCGGTGGTGGGAAGCCCGTCGGTCGCCATCGTCCTCAACCAGCTATCCTTCGACAAGTATGCCGCCAAGGTCAAGCCGGGCGGTATCTGTATCGTCAACTCGACCCTGGTGGAGGCCGACTACAGCCAATTGCCGGGGGTGGAACTCGTGGCGGTGCCCATGAACGATATCGCCCTTGAACTGGGAGATATGCGCATGGTCAACATGGTGGCCTGCGGGGCCTACGCCGCAAAGAGCGGTTCCCTGGCCCTCGAATCCCTGGAAGACGCATTGAAAAAGGCTTTGCCCGAGCGCAATCACCGCCTGATCCCGGCCAATATCAAGGCGATCCGGGCTGGGGCTGCGGCGGCAATGCAAAGAAACACTTGACGCGCCCCCCTCCTATTTGCTAAAAGAAGAATTCCAAATTATTGGGGTGTCGCCAAGCGGTAAGGCATTGGACTCTGACTCCAACATTCCGAGGTTCGAATCCTCGCACCCCAGCCAAAAAACACAAGGGTTTGCAGATATTCTGCAAACCCTTTTTTTGTGCCAAAATTCGAGGCTGTTCGGGGACAGCCAGATGCCTGCCATACACGCCTCCTCGTTCAAGGATCGCGTAATAACGGTTCCAACCGGTAACGGAATGGTTTGGTGCGGGGCCTTGGGTCAGTTCATGGCGACAACGGCAGCCCCGTCCGCCAGCGACAGCGGATCTATGGGCAGCAGGATATGGAACGTGGTTCCTGGGCACGTGCTTTGATCGTAGCCTTGGGATTCCACCCAGATGGAGCCGCCATGCATTTCGGCAACGCCCTTTGCGATGGAGAGCCCAAGGCCGGCCCCCCGTGATTTGAAGGCGACCTTGCCGGAGCTGTGCTCTTCGATATTGCCCACCTCGTAAAACTTGTCAAAGATGCGCATCTGGTCATCCAGATCAATGCCGATCCCGGTGTCCGACACGATGATTTCCAGAAAAGCCTGCTGTTCCTTGTCGGTATTCAACGAAAAAACGCCGTCGAATCCGGCGACCTGGGGATCCCGCCGTAAGTATCTGAGGGAGGTCTTGACGGATATGTGCCCGCCATCGGGCGTAAACTTGATGGCATTGCCCAGGATATTGGACAAGAGTTGGAGAAGCCGTGTCCTGTCGCCGTGGATCATGGGCAGCGAATTATCCAGCGCGACGCCGATCTCCTGTTTGCGCAAGGCGAAGAAAAAGCGCAATTCCCGTATGGTTTCTTCCACAAGGCCGTTCACATCGACCTGTTCAAGATGAAGGTCAAGCTGTTTCTGGTCGATTTTCGATACGTCGATCATATCCTTGATGACCGTATCGAGACGTGCGGCGGCGTTGGAGATATTCTGGACCATCTCGCGGGCGGCGACGGGCAGCTGATCCTTCAGGTCGGATTGCAGCAAATCCGCATACCCCATGACAACGGTCAACGGGGTTTTCAGCTCGTGGGAAGCGAGCCCCAGGAACGAATCCTTCATCCGGTTCAGCCGCGCCAGGCCGGCAGCGCTCTTTTCCAGGTTGGTGATGATTTCCCGTTCCTTCGTGACATCCCGTATGATGACCTGCAACAGGCTGTTTTCCCCCATGGCGACGCAACTGGCGCGGATCATCCCCACCAACTGTTCCTGGCGGCTGTTGAAAATGACAACCTCCCTTGTTACATGGTTCCCTTGGAAGGCATCGGCAATATCCCGCAAAAAGTGCTGGATGTTTTCGAGCTTGAGCAACAAGAGCAGGGCGGTAACATGCTTGCCGACAAAATCGGTGGCCGGATAGCCGAGGAACTCCTCGGCCATCTTGTTGGCGATGATAATGGTTTCACTCTGATCGAGAATGATGATCGCATCCCCGGACTCCTCCAAAAGCTTTTTGTAAACCTTCTCCGACTTTTCGAGCTCCAGGCTGAGCATCTCCAACCGCTGGTATGAATCGTGGAGCTGGGAGTGTGTCGCCGACAGCTCCTTGTAATTGTCCCGCAACGCCGTATCGCGGGTTTCGAGCGCGGCCGCCATTGCATTGATCTTGACACTCAGTTCATTCAGCTCATAGACGGGCAACTCCTGCATGGGAGTGGCGAAATCACCGCGGGAAATCCGGGTAACGCCCTCGAGCAGACTGGAAATGGGCTCCATGATGCTGCGTTTGAGGAAATAGACGACAAGGGCAAAGGAGGCGATGAAAAACGCAAAAAAGACGATGATGGACCTGAGGACAATGGCATGCACCTTCTGGTCGATGACCTGCTGCGGGAAACCGATATGGATGGAGGCCGCCGTTTCGCCGTCAAAGGTTCTGACGGGAGTCTGGGTATCGTAGTAGCTGCCCTTGGGGCCTTCTATGGTGGTGCCGTTCAGCGCGCCCTTGTCCCCTTCCCCGCTCCCGGAGCGCGAGAAATCCAACTGGGCAAAGGAACTGTCGCTGACGAACAGTACGGCACCGTCTTTCCCTTTTATGGCGCAATAGGCCATTTCAGGGTCGGACTGAACGATCTCCCGGCATTTATCCGCCAACCCGGCCACATCGCGAATATTGATCCCCAAGGCAAGCACCTTCTCGATGTTTGCCTTAAAGGCCGCAGCAAGACCTTGGGAACGCAACTCCATTTCCTGGATGTAGTCCCTGCGAAACACGGCAATATCCATTCCGGTGTTGGCAAGGGTGGTCATCGAAAGGATGACGAAGGAAAACAGAATTATGCGTTTCTCAAGTGATTGCTTCATCGGAGTAAAAGGGCCCTATTTGGTGGTCCGGGTAAGTTGCTTTGAAATAAAAAAAATTATTATATCATGATATAAAAAAAACTGAATCGCTATTTCCGAATTTCCATCATTGCGATCCGCATCATGAGGAAATTAATGGTTGACGATTTGTAAAGATGTTTTATTATTAAACGACTGTGCAGTTTATGCAATGAATCAAGCAAGGGCAAAGCATCATCCATATACCACCCAAAGGAGGGGAGCATGGCGTTACGGGTTGCAATCAACGGCTTTGGCAGAATCGGAAGGATGGTTCTAAGAGCGGCGTGCAAGGACAAAGACATCGAGTTTGTGGCGATCAATGATTTGACCGATGCGGCAACCCTAGCGCACCTGTTCAAATACGATTCCGTGCATGGCACCTTCCCCGGCAAGGTGGAAGCGAAAGACAATCAGCTGATTGTCAATGGCAAAGCGATTAAGATCTATGCGCTCAAAGACCCGGCGGAACTCCCCTGGAAAAAGGACAAGATTGATGTTGTCCTGGAGTCAACCGGCCTGTTCACCTCAAAGGAAAAGGCGGAACTGCACATAAAGGCCGGTGCCAAAAAGGTCGTCATCTCTGCGCCGGCCACCAACGAGGATATCACCATCGTCATGGGTGTCAATGAACACCTCTATGATCCCAAAAAGCACCACATTATTTCCAATGCTTCCTGCACCACCAACTGTTTGGCGCCGGTGGCAAAGGTGCTCAACGATGTCTTCGGCATCGAGAAGGGACTCGTGACCACGGTGCACTCCTACACCAACGACCAGCGCATCCTCGACCAACCCCACAAGGACCTGCGCCGCGCCCGCGCCGCCGCCCTTTCCATGATCCCCACGACCACCGGAGCCGCCAAGGCCGTCGCCCTGGTCCTCCCCGAGCTCAAGGGCAAACTGGACGGCATGGCCATCCGTGTCCCAACCCCGAACGTCTCTGTTGTCGATCTTGTCGCCACTCTGAAGAAGAAGGCCGATGCCGTCAAAGTCAACGCAGCGTTGAAGAAAGCGTCCAGGGGGCCGCTCAAGGGAATACTGGACTATGTAGAGGAACCGCTGGTCTCCGTCGATTTCAACGGCCGCCCGGCCTCCTCCTCCGTCGACGCCTCCTGCACCAAGGTAATCGGCGACAACATGGTCAAGGTCATCAGCTGGTACGACAACGAGGCCGGTTTTTCAAATCGGGTGGTTGATCTCTTCAAGCTGATCGCTTCCAAGAAATAACACATTAACGAGGCAGTCACCTGGGGGGGAATCCGATTCCCCCTCTTTTTTTGCCAGCACATCGTTGCGCCATTTTTGAGGAGGACCATATGCCGATCCGCTATATCGACCAGATCAAGGATCTGAAGGACAAAAGAATTTTTATCCGGGTCGACTTCAACGTCCCCCAGGACGACAAGGGGAATATTACCGAAGACACCCGCATTGCCGGTGCCGTACCGACCATCAAGTATGCCGTGGAACAGGGGGCAAAAGTAGTGCTGGCCTCCCACCTGGGGCGCCCCAAGGGTGAAAAGAATACGAAGTACACCATGGCTCCGGCCGCCAAACGCCTGTCGGAGCTGCTCGGCAAAAAGGTCAGGCAAGCCCCCGATTGCTTTGGCCCGGAGGTGAGCGCACTGCTCGACGCCATGAAGCCGGGCGACGTGGTGATGCTTGAAAACGTCCGGTTCTATCCGGGCGAAGAGAAAAACGATGTCGCCTTTGCCAGGCAACTCACCAATGGTTGCGAAATTTACGTTAATGACGCTTTTGCGGTATCCCATCGCGCCCATGCCTCGGTGGAGGCCATCACCAGATGCATTCCGACCATTGCGGCCGGATTCCTGATGCGCAATGAAATGACCTTCTTCGACAAAGCCATGAGTAATCCGGTTCGTCCGCTGGTTGCCATCCTTGGCGGAGCCAAGGTGTCCGGCAAACTGGAAGTGCTGCAGACACTGGTCAACAAGGTCGACAAGATCGTGATCGGCGGCGGCATGGCCTTCACGTTTCTCAAGGCCATGGGGTACTCTGTCGGCAAGTCGCTGGTGGAAGACGAACTGATCCCCACCGCCAAAAAGATCATGGACAAGGCGCAAAAGCGCGGCGTTACCTTCTACCTCCCGGTGGATTGCATCGTGGCCAACGCCTTTGAAGCCACGGCAACCAACTTCATCACCCCCGTGCAGGAGATACCCGAGGGGTGGATGGCCCTCGACATCGGCCCCGCCTCGGCGGCCCTCTTTGCCGAGACATTACGGGATGCCAAAACCGTTATCTGGAACGGTCCCATGGGGGTATTCGAGATGGACGCCTTTGCCCGGGGCACCTTTTCAGTGGCCGAGGCGGTGGGCAACTGTTACGCCACCACGATCATCGGCGGCGGTGACACCGATGCGGCCGTTCGCAAGGCCGGAGTTGCCGGGAAGGTCAGCTACATCTCAACCGGCGGCGGCGCATTCCTGGAGTTGCTGGAAGGCAAAACCCTGCCGGGAGTAAAAGCTCTCGACATCAAGGCCAAAAAATAGGGGGGACCATGCGCACGCCTGTTATTGCGGGAAACTGGAAACTGTTCAAAACCATCGGCGAGGCGACCGGCATGGTCAATGCCCTCAAACCGCTTGTGGCCGCGGCCAAAGGGACCGAGATCGTCGTCGCTCCGCCATTCACGGCCCTCAGCCGGGTGGCGGACGCGCTTGCCGGGTCCAACGTCCACCTCGCCGCCCAGGACTGCTACTGGGAGGAGGAAGGTGCCTTCACCGGCGAGGTGGCCCCAAAAATGCTGAGAGACGCCGGTTGCAGCCATGTCATTATTGGACATTCGGAACGGCGCCAATACTTTGGCGAGACCGACGCAACCGTCAACAAGAAGGTCAAGGCCGCCATCAATGCGGGCCTGACAGCGATCGTCTGCGTTGGCGAAACCCTGGCCGAGCGCGAGGCGAACAAGACCTTTGCCGTTATCGAGTCGCAGGTGTTGGGCGGCCTGGAAGGCCTCCCGCCGGAAGCCCTGTCCAGGGTGATCATCGCCTATGAGCCGGTCTGGGCCATAGGGACCGGAAAGACCGCCAGCGATGCCCAGGCGCAGGAAGTGCACGCCTTTATCCGCAGCCTCATGGCACGGTGTTTCGGCCAAGTCAGCGCCGACGGCATGCGCATACTCTACGGCGGCAGCGTTAAACCGGACAACGTCAGGGGGCTGATGGCGCAACCCGATATCGATGGCGCCCTGGTGGGCGGAGCAAGTCTCAAGGCGGAATCGTTTGCCGCCATAGCCAATTTTGCCGAATAGGGCCGCAGCCCTGACAAAATCAGCGAACCTGCCAACGGCCGTTAGGCACAGAGCGCAAAAAATACAGAGAACGTCACGGTATTTTTAATAAAAACATTCGCCGCAACGAAGAAGCGCCAAGCAACTCACTTATGATGCAACAGTATGTTTTTGTTACCTTCGTGCCCCTGCGGCTCTGTGGCAAATGCTTTTTCTAGGATAAAGACTTTACAAATTCGAAATTGCTGTGGTATAAAATTTTTTCGCATTAAACTTCCAGAGGATACGAGATGATTATTGCCCTTACGTTACTGCACGTTCTGGTCAGCATATTCATGATTGCCGTTGTCTTGCTGCAATCCGGCAAAGGCGCCGAAATGGGCGCATCATTCGGCAGCGGCGGCAGCCAATCGGTTTTTGGTGCCGGCGGCGGCACCACATTCCTGAGCAAAATCACGACGGGTGCTGCCGTTATTTTCATGTTGACCTCACTGACATTGGCCTACATCTCAGGCCAACCATCCTCATCCTCGATCATGTCAGACAAAGGTAAATCCGCCACCACCACGAAAATGCCGGTTCAGATGCCGCAGCCTATGGTTCCGGCCCAGCAGGGCAAACCGGCTGGCATGCCGAGCGCACCGGCAGCGCCTCCTCAGCAGCAAAAATAAGTTTGTATCTTAGTTTGTACTTGATTACACATCGTGGTTATGCTATTAGAGTAAATTCAATTGCCGGAGTGGTGGAACTGGTAGACACACCATCTTGAGGGGGTGGCGGGCAACAGCCCATGCGAGTTCGAGTCTCGCCTTCGGCACCAACCCACAATTAAGAAAACATCGACATAAGAATAACCTTGAAACCGTTTTTACTACTACGTCAGTCAGTGAGTAAAAACGGTTTTTCGTATATTTAAAGCGTTATTTGCCCGTACGATGTATTCAGCCATTGCACGACAAATAGCCATTGCCATGGTTTTGGATTGCTTTTATCCCCCGCGAAATGGTATAAGTTTATATTTACATAGACAAATATGACTGTGGGGTTTTTAAAAATGTCGCGAGTAACATATTTATTGGGGCAGGTGTTTCTGACAACGGCACTGGTAACGGCCTGCGTGGGGACAAATGCTTGGTCGCTGGACTCGTATGATGGTCTTACGGACCAAACAGACAGTATCTTTCAAGAACAGACTTCAAGAAAAGCACCCCAAACAGACCCCTACCAACAGAACGCCTACTCCCCTCAGCAGAACAGCGGCACCTATTCCGGCAATCAGCGTTTCCCCTTGAACAATACTTTTCAGGATGATCAACGTATCCAGCCTGACGGCAGCATGCGGGAGCAGGAACTGACACCCGAGGAAAGTTTTGACAACGATCTTCTGGGGGGGGCCCAAACCGACGAGAAAAAAATTTCCGATAGCGGCAAAATCATCGCTGACAAGAACAGGCTGAAGACCCGTTTAGTAGTAAAGGCTGAGCCGGGCGACGGCCTGGCGCGCCTCAGTTGGCAGCCGTCAGGATATCGCAAGCCCCAGGAGGATGAAGCGGTTCAATATCGAATCCAGATAGGTCTTGCTCCAAACAAACCGATCAAATCCATCGATGTCGGAAATGACACGACCTATACCCTGCGCGATTTGAAAAATCACCAGGTTTACTTCATTCAGATCATTGCCATAAACAGAGAGCAAAAGCGCATCACCAAATCGGAAGAGATCAAGATCATTCCCCTTCCCGCTGAAGAGCTCGGTTCTTCCCTGGAGAAAGTCTTTTCCCGTAAAAATCAAACATTGCAGGACAAACTCACCCCCGAACCGTTCAAGCGTGAACTCCGGCAATTCGGCTACGACTTTTTCAAAAACAGCGCCCAGTTGCTGGAAGCGACGGACAACCTCCCCGTGGGGGATAATTACGTCATGGGGCCGGGTGATAGCCTCAACCTCTCCCTGTGGGGGTCCATCAATGCCCGGTACACCCTTACCGTAGATCGCAATGGCGAGATCATGATTCCCCGGGCAGGGGTTGTTAAGGTATGGGGCCTCTCCTACGAAAAGGCCAAAGAGGCCATCGAGAAGGTCGTATCGCGATACTTCAAAAACTACAGCATGAATATTTCGCTTGGAAAATTAAAGACCATCCAGGTTTTTGTGGTGGGTGAAGTCGAATTACCCGGCAGCTACCCCATCAGTTCCCTTGCCACGGTAGTCAACGCCCTGTCGGCGGCGGGCGGCCCCACGAAAAACGGGTCGTTGCGCGCGATCAAGCTCACCCGCACCGGCAAGCCGGCTGGGAATATCGATCTCTATGACATGTTCCTTTCCGGGGACCGCAGCAAGGATGTCCGCCTCCAAAACGGCGACACCCTCTTTGTCCCGGTTATCGGCCCGATCGTGGCCGTTGCGGGGGAGGTAAAGCGTCCCGCAATTTACGAAGTGAAAGGCCCCCAGACGCTGGCCGATGTCATTCAGATGGCGGGCGGCATCACCGCCAGCGGATTTACCGGCAGGATCCAGATAGAACGCTTCTCCGGCAACAGCGCCAAGATCGCCCTTGATTACGAACCCAAGGATGGCCACATGGATCGTGTGACAGCCGGCGTAGGGATACAGGATCGGGATATGGTCAAGATATTTCCCGTTCAGGAGGCGGTCCGCCAAGTCGTCAGCCTCACGGGAAATGTCGTCAGGCCGGGCGAATATCAGTTCCGCAAAGGCATGCGCGTAAAGGACCTTATCTCCTCCTTTGCGGATCTGCTGCCCGAATCGTACCTGGAATCCGCCGAAATCACCCGCCTTGCCCTGCCCGATTACCATAAGGAAATGCTGCATTTCAACCTCCGCAAAGCCCTGGAAGGCAACGAGGCCGAAAACGTTCCCCTCCAGGAGCAGGACACCATCAAGGTAGCTTCACGCTGGGAGATGCAGGAAAAACAGAGTGTCATCATAAACGGTTTTGTCGTTAATCCGGGAAAATACGAATTTCACCCCGGCATGACGGTGCGAGACCTCGTCTCCGCCGCCGGCAGCGCGAAACGAAACGCCCTGCTCGACATGGCCGAACTCAGCCGCGTGGAGGTCGCCGGCGACAAGGCGACCGCGTCGCGCACGCAGATTGACCTGGGCAAGGCCATCAGCGGCGACCCCGCCCACAACCTCCCCCTGAAATCGGACGATGTGCTGATTGTTCGTGGCATTGTCGGGTGGACCGATTCAACGGATAAGTTCATTCGACTCAAGGGCGAAGTGCAGTATCCCGGCGTCTACTCCGTGGCCAGAGGCGAGAAACTAAGTTCCGTTATTGCCCGTGCCGGCGGTTTCACCGAGAAGGCCTACCTGAGAGGGGCAAAGTTTACCCGACGCTCCGTCCAAAAGGAACAACAGAAGCGGATGGACGAGATCCTTGTCAAGACGGAAAAGGAAATCAACCAGAAACAGGCCGCCCTTGCCTCTGTCGCCGCCTCCAAGGAAGAGCTTGAAGCCACGAAATCCGCCCTGGACGGCCTGCAAAAAGACCTTGAGCGGATGAAGCTCTTGAAGGCCGAAGGCCGCGTGGTCATCCGGCTTGCCCCGTTGGGGGAACTGCAGAAGAGCAGCTATGACCTGGAAATGGAAGGCGGGGACATCCTGGAAGTCCCGACCCGGACCAATGTGGTCAACGTCTTGGGGCAGGTCTACAACCCCATCTCTTTCGTGTATGTTCCCGAAAGCAGCTCCGTGGAAAACTATCTCAACAAGGCCGGCGGAGCCACCAGTGATGCCGAAGTCGACGAGATGTTCATCATCAAGGCCGACGGTACGGTTTTCAGCCGGCAACAGGCGTCTTTCGGCATAAAGTGGAGTGACGATGCCAAGCAGTGGACCCTCGGCAGCTTCATGTCATCCTACCTGGAGCCGGGCGATACCCTGGTAGTACCGCAAAAATTGGAGCGCACGGCGTGGCTCCGCGATATCAAGGATATCACCACGATCATATCCCAGATCGCCCTTACGGCAGGCACGGTCCTGATAGGGCTCAAATGATGAGTGACCCCATGAATGCAACTCAAGAACAATGTCCTCTTCCCGAAGAAGAGGAAATCAACCTCCTCGAACTCCTGCAGGTGGTCGCCAGGCGCAAATCGGTCATTATCAAGATATGCACTGCCGCCGTGATCATAGCGGTCTGCTATTCGCTGGCACTGAAAAACATCTACACCGCCAGCGCAAAAATACTCCCCCCTCAAAAGGAGTCGGGCGGCGGTCTTTCCGCTCTGCTCAGTCAGGCCGGCGGCCTGGCTTCCCTGGCGGGCGGCATGGGTGGTTTGGGAGGCTCTACCGACCTCTACCTCGGCATCCTCAAGAGCCGCTCAGTGGCGGACTCCGTCATTAAGCGGCTGAACCTTCAAAAAGAATTCGAGGCCAAATCCATCGACGAAACCAGGAAAAAACTGGAAGGCGCTGTCAAGTTCAAAGCCGGCAAGGACGGGATCATCAGTATCGACGCCGAAAGCCGGGATCCCCAAAAGGCAGCGCAGTTGGCCAATACCTTCGTGGCCGAGTTGGGGCGACGCAGTGTCGAGCTCAACCTCTCCAAGGCGGGAGCGGAGCGCGTGTTCCTGGAGAAACGGCTGGAAGTGGTAAAGCAGGACCTGCGCAACGCAGAGAACGATATGAAGGCATTCCAGGAAAAATATAAAACCTTCAAGGCTGATTCCCAGGCAACAGCCGCCATTGAAGGGATAGCGCGCCTGAAAGCGGAGATCATCACCAAAGAGGGGCAACTCGCCACGCTCCGCAATTCCATGACCGATGAGAGCAGTGAAGTAAAGGCGCTCCAGGCCGGCATCTCCCGTCTCAAGAGTCAGCTCGGCTCAATGAGCGGCAGCGGCGGCACCGATGTGATTCCGGCGGTCGGCAATATCCCGGCCCTGGGAGTGGAATACGTCCGCAAAATGCGCGAATTGAAGACGCAAGAAGCCATCTTTGAACAACTCACCAAGCAGTACGAGGTGGCGAAGATCAGCGAAGCCAAGGACTCCTCTTCGGTGCAGGTACTGGATGAGGCGGTCGCCCCCTTGAAGAAGAGCAAACCGAAACGCTCCATGATCGTTATTCTCGCTGCCGTTACGGCCTTCTTTGCCTCCATATTCGTCGTATTTATCCAGGAGTATCTTTCGAAACTATCCCCTGAAGATGCCGTTATTATCCGCGACATCAGAAATTCACTCCGGTTCAGGCGCCATGACCGTTAACCGTCATACCTCACCATTTTTCCCGGAAGATAGCCATTGTTTTGTCGCCGACTTTGCCGGCTCGCTGTGTACCGCGCCATCCGGCCGGTCTATTTCGCCATTTGTGGAGCAACCTTGAGAAAATCTATCGCAGGTCTGATAACGTTCCTCCTGCTGATCCCGGCACTGGGGCGTGCGTCCGAAATTGGGGATATCACCATCGGTAATGAAATCGGCAGCGGTGTCTCGAGATTGGGGCACGAGACCGTTGAACTGGTCCGGACGCCGTTCCAAGTCGATAACGGCAATATCCTCGTAACAATCGGGGTGGCGGGGGCTGTCGGCCTTACCTACGTGTTTGACAAGGACATCCACGACAAACTCCAGACCCGCAGGGGCAAGGCCCTCGACAAGGCCGCCGATGCCGGTTCCCTGGCAGGCGATCCTTTTCTTCATCTGGGATTTGCGGCACTGGTCTACGGCGGCGCCATCGCCGCGGACTCGCCGAAGTGGAAGGAGGTCGGCGAGATGATGGGGGAATCGCTTATCCTGGCCGATGCCTCGACCTTCCTGATCAAGGAGGCGACCGGCCGGGGGCGCCCCGATGCCACCACATCCAAGGGTGACTTCAAACCGTTTCGGTTCAAGAACAATTACGATTCATTCCCGTCCATGCACACCTCCAGTTCCTTTGCCCTGGCCTCCGTCATGGCATCGACCTCCGAGAGCCTCACCCTGAAAACCGCATATTACACGGCGGCGACGTTTGTCGGATTCTCACGTCTGTACCAGAACAAGCACTGGGCCAGCGATGTGATTATGGGTGCGGCGTTGGGAGAGCTGTGCGGCCGGGTCGTCACCCATTATCATGCAGCGGGCCAGAAAGTGGCGATAGTACCTCAGGCCTTTGAGAATGGAGCAGGGCTGGCAATGGTGGGGAGATGGTAGTTTTTCCGGTGGGCCTGGAGGCCAACGCCGTCATCTTCGACTTCGACGGCGTTATCGTGGATACGGAGCCGTTGCACTACAAGGCGTTCCAGCGCATCCTGGAACCACTCGGGCTCGGTTTTTCGTGGCAGCAGTACGTTGACATCTATATGGGCTTTGATGATCGCGATGCCTTTATAGAGGCATTCGCCACCCAAAACAGGCCGCTCGATACCGCTACACTCTCCTCGCTCGTGGAGCGCAAGGCTGAGATCTTCCAGACCGTCATCCAGGATGGCATTACAAGCTACCCAGGGGTCGTAGAATTGATCAAAAAACTGCACCTGATGAAAGTACCCCTTGCCATCAGCAGCGGTGCCCTGCAGTCCGATATCGCTCCTATAGTGGAGCAGCTTGGCATAGCCAACTGTTTTGACGTTATCGTGACCGCCGATGATGTTACGAAAAGCAAACCAGACCCGGAAACCTATCGTCTCGCATTCGAAAAGCTCGCCTCACATGCCGCCCTAACACCTGGCCGAACCGTCGCCATTGAGGACACGCCGGCGGGAATTACCGCTGCAAAGGGTGCCGGTCTGCAAGTCATCGGCCTGACTAACAGCTACCCGAAGGCGCTCATCTCTGAAGCCTCGGTCGTCCTCGATTCACTCGAAGAGCTTATCCCCTTCACGGTACATCCTTAACATCCCTAATCATCGGCAGGATTGCGGCAAAGTTCGCAGCATAGCAGCAGCACTGCGACATCATACGGCGACATTCGAGGCGCTGCTGGAGGATGCGGTACCGGACGGCAAGGGCGGCTACATTTTCACGTTGGAGGGGAAGAGCTACACGCTCAAGGATAAGGACGAGGTTCGGGGGATAGCGGAGTCTCACGGTTACATCATCATTTACTAGCGGCGGGGAATATTTTCTGTGAATGACAGAAGAGTCTATGAATGGTGAATGGTAAGCGGTGAATAAAGGCTGCGCCATTCACGCTTCCCGATTCCTATTCCCGTTTCATGATTTTTGTGAGTGAAACGCAATCGAGCCCTTCAGGAATGCTCCTGAAGGGCTCGTTGTTTTAATTATTCCCGGCGGCGACCTACTTTCCCACACAGCTACCCGTGCAGTATCATCGGCCCTGAGGGGCTTAACTTCCGTGTTCGAGATGGGAACGGGTGTGACCCCCTCGGCATTGCCACCGAGAAATCATGTGGGCTTCGGCTTTTGGTCATCTGCGGAGTTGCCTTCGTCGTGTGTCGCTCAACGTAGCGCTGCTACGCCTCGCGCCCCACTCCTTGGCTGCCTTGCATATGACACAAAATCCTGTGCCCATATCGGTTATCCAATTGCATTGTGGTTTAGGTTTTTGTGCATGATTTGCGATTTATATCCGGCCTGGGGGAAGGAGGACCTTCCCCCGGACCGTATTTTATTTTTATGGTCAAGCCTCACGGCCGATTAGTACTGGTAAGCTAAACACATTGCTGCGCTTACACACCCAGCCTATCAACGTTGTGGTCTACAACGGGCCTACAGGGGTTGTTACACCCAGGGATACCTAATCTTGAAGGGGGCTTCCCGCTTAGATGCTTTCAGCGGTTATCCTTTCCGTACATAGCTACCCAGCGACTGCGCCTGGCGGCACAACTGGAACACCAGAGGTACGTCCATCCCGGTCCTCTCGTACTAAGGACAGCTCTTCTCAAGTATCCTGCGCCCACGGTAGATAGGGACCAAACTGTCTCACGACGTTTTAAACCCAGCTCGCGTACCGCTTTAATTGGCGAACAGCCAAACCCTTGGGACCTACTTCAGCCCCAGGATGCGATGAGCCGACATCGAGGTGCCAAACCTCCCCGTCGATGTGAACTCTTGGGGGAGATCAGCCTGTTATCCCCGGAGTACCTTTTATCCGTTGAGCGACGGCCCTTCCATACAGAACCGCCGGATCACTAAGACCTACTTTCGTACCTGCTCGACTTGTGGGTCTCGCAGTCAAGCTCCCTTATGCCTTTACACTCTACGGTTGGTTTCCAATCAACCTGAGGGAACCTTCGCGCGCCTCCGTTACTCTTTGGGAGGCGACCGCCCCAGTCAAACTACCCACCAGACAGTGTCCCCGACCCGGATGACGGGCCAAGGTTAGACATCCAAAACAACCAGGGTGGTATTTCAAGGGCGACTCCACCGACACTGGCGTGCCAGCTTCAAAGTCTCCCACCTATCCTACACAAGCTATTCCGAATGTCACTGTCAAGCTATAGTAAAGGTTCACGGGGTCTTTCCGTCTTACCGCGGGTACTCGGCATCTTCACCGAGAATTCAATTTCGCTGAGCCACTGGTTGAGACAGCGCGGAAATCGTTACGCCATTCGTGCAGGTCGGAACTTACCCGACAAGGAATTTCGCTACCTTAGGACCGTTATAGTTACGGCCGCCGTTTACCGGGGCTTCGGTTCAAAGCTTCGGATTGCTCCTAACAAATCCCCTTAACCTTCCGGCACCGGGCAGGCGTCAGTCCCTATACATCGTCTTGCGACTTAGCAGAGACCTATGTTTTTAGTAAACAGTCGCTACCGCCATTTCTCTGCGACCCTCTTCAGCTTCACGTGCGTATCGCTACACTTAATGAGGGCACACCTTATCCCGAAGTTACGGTGTCATTTTGCCGAGTTCCTTAACCAGTGTTCTCTCAATCACCTTAGGATTTTCTCCTCACCCACCTGAGTCGGTTTACGGTACGGTCACCTGCTGTCTGAAGCTTAGAGGCTTTTCTTGGAAGCATGGGATCAACGACTTTGTGAGCATACGCTCTCGTCATCACGTCTCGGCGTTAACGGAGCAGTGGATTTACCTGCCACTCCCGCCTACACGCTTGAACCGGGACATCCAGCACCCGGATCGCCTACCCTTCTCCGTCCCCCCATCGCAACAACAGGTGGTACAGGAATATTAACCTGTTTCCCATCAACTACGCTTTTCAGCCTCGCCTTAGGGACCGACTAACCCTCCGCAGATTACCTTTACGGAGGAAACCTTGGGTTTACGGTGTGCGGGTTTCTCACCCGCATTTTCGCTACTCATGTCAGCATAATCTCTTGTGATACCTCCAGCCGTCCTCACGGTCGACCTTCGCAGGCTTACACAATGTTCCTCTACCACCGACGCCTTAAGGCGCCGATCCGCAGCTTCGGTACTACGCTTAGCCCCGTTACATTTTCCGCGCAGACCCACTCGACCAGTGAGCTATTACGCTTTCTTTAAAGGGTGGCTGCTTCTAAGCCAACCTCCTGGTTGTCTGGGCATTTCCACATCGTTTTCCACTTAGCGTAGATTTGGGGACCTTAGCTGGCGGTCTGGGCTCTTTCCCTTTTGACGACGGATCTTATCACCCGCCGTCTGACTCCCACGCTCTTCGTTGACGGTATTCGGAGTTTGATTGGGTTTGGTAATCTGGTGAGACCCCTAGCCCATCCAGTGCTCTACCCCCGTCACGCATACGTGAGGCTATACCTAAATATATTTCGAGGAAAACCAGCTATCTCCGAGTTTGATTAGCCTTTCACTCCTATCCACAGCTCATCCCCTGGCTTTTCAACGCCAGTGGGTTCGGGCCTCCACGAAGTGTTACCTTCCTTTCACCCTGGCCATGGATAGATCACCCGGTTTCGGGTCTACTCCTACTAACTAGACGCCCAGTTAAGACTCGCTTTCGCTTCGGCTCCATTCTATGAACTTAACCTCGCTAGTAAGAGTAACTCGCTGACTCATTATGCAAAAGGCACGCGGTCACACCTGATATACA
>NZ_VZRA01000001.1:1555000-1632570 GCF_008802355.1 Oryzomonas sagensis
GCAGGTGGACGCCAAGATCGTACAGAGCAAGGGGCGTTTTGCCAGCGAGGCGGAGTTTGCCAAGGCTATCCAAGCCATTGACATGACAGAAAAGGAACTTCGCGAGTATACCCGCAGGGACCTGATCATCTCCAATTTCGTCACTTCGACCATTGCCCCCAAGATTGCGGTCAGCGAAGAGGAAAGCAAGAAGTTTTACGACCAGAATACGGATAAATTCCGGCAGGAGGAAAAGGTGAGGGCCAGCCACATCCTGTGCGGCATAGACACCAAGGCGAGTGCCGAAGAAAAGAAGAAGGCCCGTGAAAAGGCGGAAAAATTGCGCAAGGAATTGGCCAATGGAGCGGACTTCGCCACCCTGGCCAAGGAAAATTCAACCTGCCCCAGCAGCAAGCAGGGGGGGGACCTGGGGTTCTTCGGCAGGGGGCAGATGGTGCCGCCGTTCGAGCAGGCCGCTTTTGCCCTCAAGCCGGGTGAGATAAGCGACGTGGTCGAAACCCAGTTCGGCTACCACATCATCAAGCAAACGGAAAAGACAAAGGCCGAGACCGTACCGTTCAGCACGGTCCGCCCCCGGATAGAGGAGTACTTGAAGAACCAGAAGATCAACGCCGCGGTGGGTGATTTCCTGACGGAGCTCCGGAAGACCGCCAAGGTTGAGGTCCTGCTGAAGTAGCCGGGGTTCACATCCCGTGGCATCGCAACGAGGCCGGCCCGGCGACAGAAGGGCCGGCCTCGTTTGTTACCGTACCGCTTTCGAGGCGAGCCTGGCGCTGCGTCCCGATGAAATCCCCGCAAATCTGATGGCACCCCAATATTCTCCGGTCCGGTAAATGGCTGCTTCTCCCGCCGGCAGATCGACCCCGGTTGCGTTTTTCAGCGTGAAGGCAAACGATGGCAGCGGCCCGTTGCCGAAATATTCCTCTTCGGTGGCCATCCGATATTCCGCCAATCGGGCGCGTTGTCCCGCTGCCGGGAGAACGCTGGATCGTTCCGCGGCAGCGCCTGCCAGGGATGTGGGGGATACGCGGGTCTGGTAGCCGGCGAAGAACCCGGGCACCTGACCGTAGAGTGTGACCCGGGCGCTTCCCCCGCCGTTACTGCGAATGTCGTAGCAGGGCGTCCAGCCGGCTTTGCCAATGGCGAAGCGTGCCGTGACCCGCCCATTCCTCGGCGCAACGATCACCCGTGCCACCCGCTCCTCCCCGGCTCCCGCTCTCCGCGCGGTGGCGATACGGGCGTCGATGCGCCGGATTTCCTGCTCCGTCCTGCGTCGGGCCGCATAAACCGCTTCCAGTTGGGTGATGGCAAAGTCGGTCCCCTGGCGGATCGACTGCATCGGGTCCGGGTTTGATTTGGTCTTGCGGGGGGCTTTGCCGCTTTGGGACTTGGCGGCGGATTTGAAGATCTCCTCCCGCGTCGCCAGCGCACCCAGTCGATCTTCCAGGCGGCTCCTCTGCTCGATCAGGGAAGCGAACTCCTTTTCGCCCCTGGTGTCCCGGCGGAGCGGCAACATATCGACGCGTTGAATGCTGGTGCCCCTCTCCGGCCTGATCCGCACGGTATCTTCCCGCGTACCGGGCGGCAGGGGGATCTCGACGACGCCCCTGGCGGCGACGCCTGTCAGGTCCACGACGGCGCCGTCGGAGAAAAAGGTGACGCTTCTGGTGGCCGCGCCGGCCTCTGCAACGACTATCAACAGCAGGATGATGACAGACAGTATGATCTTCATGCGGGTTCCTTTCGGCCCGGATACAATCGTTGGCCGCCCCATGGGGCCGCCAATCTGGTGGTTGCACTCGGATGGCGATAAGTATATAATTCTTCAAATCTTTGTGGAAGGTGATCCGTCATGGCCTTTGATGCCGAAGTGTCGGTTAAAGACATAGTCAGTTTTTACATAAAAATCAACGATGCATCCAAGGCAAAAAAGGACATCGCCAAACTGTCCGCCAAGGACAAGGCCACCGCTTTCGAGATCATTGCCGCTTCGAACGGCAACCATGACTTCAAGATCGAGATCGCCAAATATTTCGTCTATGATCTGGATGCCCGGGTCCGGAGGAAGGCCGAGATACTGCTGGAGGACCTGCTCCCCGGTTGGGTTTCCGATCCGGCCGAAAGTATCCTCAAGCTGCTCAAGACGGTGGATACCAAGGGGGGAGCCCATCGCAATGCGGCGATACGGTTCCTGTTCGGCATTATCGATTCCAGCAGCCTGCGGGATACCTTCATGACCCTGCTCAACAGTAGGAATAGGACCCATATGGCTGAAATAATTGCCATTTTGGAAGCCTATATCGATTCGTCGCAAGACGAGCGCGAGCAGGTTAAGATCTTTGACGCCTGCCTGGACATCGTTCTTTCCGATGATGCAGATTATAACATCAAACATCACGCCTCCAACCTGCTGAGCGTTTTTTTCAAGAAGGTGCAGTCCACCAACCTCGGTGCGACCCTGCGGCAGAAGTATATCGAGAAGCAGATCGAAAAGGCGGAAGGGGTGTATCGCTACCTGTGCAGCGGCGCTTCGGGTCTGAATATCACCTTTCTCGAGGACCTGCTGCGCCCCTTGAACGATGGCGGCAAAACGTTCCAACTCAAGATGCTCAACTATTTCAAATTTGTCTTGGAAAAGGCGCGGAACCCCGAAGAAGCCGACACGGTCATGGATATCTATCCGGACTACTGGAACAACGATGAAGTGCCCAAGGAAGAAAAACTCAAGGGAATTTGCCGCCGCATCATCGCAGCGGTCGAAGAGTTATGGGATGTGAGCGATGAGGCCGAGGTCCACGGGCTCATCATCAAGATCATCTATGGCGAATATGCCGACAAACATGACCTGTTGGAACAGATCAGGGCGAAGCTGGATACGGAAACGCTTAGCGAGGCCGCACGGGAGAAGATTGCCCTTATGCTCCACTGTTTCCTGCTCCCGGGAGAGAACGACGCACTCAAACTGCTGGCCGCCAATATACTGATCTTCAAGCTGCAGGACACCCGGAATCGAACCGCGGCCCTCGATTATCTCACCTCGTACGCCGAAAACAAGAATCTCAACTACGCCGAGAAGGGGAGCATCGCGACGGTGATGGAGTCGCTGCTCAACGAGAAACGGCTGGTGGAGGACCTGCGGAACATGGCCCGGTATATCCTTTTTCTTACCGGTCCCGAGAGGTTCGATACCGTGGAGGAGCAAAAGGCCGTTCTCGGCCACATTCGAAGTTTGGCCGAGGGGGAGGGGTTTTCCAGTCAGCCTGCCGCACAGCGGGTCCTGGAAGGGCTGGAGGTTTTCTCAAAATCGGAGACGACAACGGAAAAACTCAAGATGGCTGCGCACTACCTGGAGTTCAAAATCCGCAAGCCCGATGAGAATCCCACCTGGGATAAGATCGGCGCGTCGCCCCAGGGGTGACGCCGAACCTGATCACCCGTCCGAGGGACGCCTTCCCTGCCCGGCTGTCAAACCGTTTCTTCCGCACAAGGGGCAGACGCTCCAGTCGCCCCTGCGATTTTCCCGCCTCCCAGCACCTCGTCACCCCGGTAAAAAACCACCGACTGGCCCGGCGTAACCGCCCGCTGCGGTTCATCGAAGCGTACCTCGCATCTGCCTTCCGGCAGCAGCCTGACCCGGCACGCAACCGGGTGATGGCGGTAGCGGATTTTGCAGGCCGTCTGGAACTCCTCCCCATCCGGGGGGACGATCCAGCCCACCTCTGCGGCACGCAGGCCGGCAGCTGCCAAATACTCTTCCTCCCCCACCACCACGACATTGCGGTCGGTATCGATGGCCGTTACGTACAGCGGCCTGGTCCAGGCGACCCCCAGTCCCTTGCGCTGGCCAATGGTATACCGGTGCGTCCCGCGGTGGCGGCCGACAACCTGCCCTCCCACATGCACGATGTCCCCCGGCGTTCCCGCCAGGCCACCGCGTTCTTCCAGGAACGCCACGTAATCATCGTCGGGGATGAAACACACCTCCTGGCTGTCACCCTTGTCGGCCACCGGCAGGGCAAACTCACGGGCCAGGCGGCGCACCTCATCCTTGCTCGCCATCTCCCCCAGCGGGAAGAGCACCTGAGCCAGCTGCTCCTGGGAGAGCGTGTAGAGGAAATAGGACTGATCCTTGCCGATGCAGCGTGCTTGCCGCAGGTGGCGGAGGCCCGCGCTATCGACGGTGTTCCTGACGTAGTGGCCGGTGGCCAGAAGGTCCGCCCCCACGGCGCGCGCCTGTTCCAGCAGCAGGCCGAACTTGACGTAGCGGTTGCAGCGCACGCAGGGATTGGGGGTGCGGCCGCAACGGTACTCATCGATGAAGTCCTGGATGATCAGGCGGCGGAAATCCGTTTCAAGGCCGATCACATGGTGGGGGATTCCCAGCTGCCGGGCCACGGCCGCGGCATCGTGGGCGGCCGAGCCGCTGCCCGTGCCGCGCGGTGCGAAGAGCCGCATGGTAATGCCGATCACCTCGAAACCCTGACGCTTCAGCAGGGCGGCGGTGACCGATGAGTCCACCCCGCCGCTCATGGCGACGGCGACAACCGGTTTCTTTTCGGAGGCCATCAGGTCCCCTCCTCTCCGAGAATGATGCGCACCACCTGATTGGCTTGATGGCCGGCTGCGATGCCGACCCGCGGGGCCATCAGGCCGCACCCGGTCCGGGCTTCCGACTCGCCGTCCCCCACGAGGTACAGGCGGGAGGCTGCCCGCTGGGTGACAATGGCGTTGTTGGGGCCATACCCCGCCAGCCCCGATGCGGCTACGACCACGACCTCCGGCATCCGGGAGAGGAGCGTCTCCACCAGCATGGCTTTCATGTCGGCCCGGTCAAAGGCCTCGACCACAACGGCGCACGAGGCGAAGACCGCAGGGATGTTTGCGGGGGTCAGCATGACGTGGTGCGGTTCCACCGTGATGTAGGGGTTGATGCGGGCCAGGTTGTCGGCCAGGGCAGCCACCTTGGGGTGGCCCAGTTGGTCGACGAAATACTGCTGCCGGTTGAGGTTGGACGGCTCCACCACGTCGAAATCCGCGATCACGATCCTGCCGACGCCTGTTCGCGCCAGGGCCACGGCTACCGCCGAACCGAGCCCGCCGACGCCGGCGATGCCGACCGTGGCCGCCTGCAGCCGGGCATGCACGCCCGGGGTGTGGCGGGCGGCCATCAGCCGTTGCAGTTCGTCTTCCGACGGCCGCTCCCCCCGTTTGATCAGGTAGACCTCGTCGCCATCCCGGAGCGCTGTTTCGGCCGGAGCCGGAAAACCGTTGTGGATCAGCACGTCTGCGCCCGGTTTCCATTGCGCGGCCAGCGACCCCAGGGTCGCCCCCGGGCCGATTTCCGTTGCTGTCTCGTTTATCCGTATGCGCATGGGCAAACTGCTTTTCGTCTGTAGAGTAGTATCGCCGGGGCCTTCCGGCGCTGCCGGATGTTTAATCCCCAAAGACTATTATCTAACGGCCAATGACCTGCTGGAGGTCGGCAATCAGGTCGTCAACATCCTCCAGCCCGACCGAGAGGCGCACCAGGGTGTCCTTGATCCCCTTCTTTTCCCGTTCCGCCTTGGGAACGGCCGCGTGGGACATCTTTGCCGGGTAGGAGATGATGCTTTCCACCCCCCCCAGGCTGACGGCAAAGGCGGAAAACTGCGCTTTCTCCAAGAGTTCCTTGGTTAACGCGTAGGTTTCGAGCTCGAAGGAGAGGACGGCGCCGGGGCCGTCTGCCTGGGCGGCATTGACGGCATGGCCGGGATGGTCGGCGAGTCCGGGGTAATGCACCTTGAGGACTGACTTTTGGCTTTGGAGCCAGACCGCGATCTTTTCCGCGCTCCGCTGGCTCTGGTCCATCCTGACTTTGAGCGTCTTGAGCCCCCGCAGGGTCAAAAAAGAATCCTGGGGGCCCAGGATGGCGCCGAAGGCATTCTGGATGAAGCGGATACGATTGCCCAGTTCCGGGTCGCTGACAACGGCGAAACCGCAGATGACGTCGCTGTGGCCGTTCAGGAACTTGGTGCCGCTGTGCAGGACGATATCGCACCCCAGTTCCAGGGGGCGTTGCAGGTAAGGGGTCATGAAGGTATTGTCCACCAGGGTGATGATGCCCCGTGGGCGGGCCAGCGCCACGACCCCGCGCAGGTCGGTGACCTTGAGCAGCGGATTGGAGGGGCTCTCCAGGTAGATGCCCTTGGTTTCCGGCCTGATGGCGGCCTCGATGGCCTCAAGGCTGGTGGCGTCAACGAAGGTCGAACTGATGCCGAGGCGCTGGAAGATGCTGGTCAGCACCCGGTAGGCGCCGCCGTAGACATCCTCGCACACCACCAGATGATCGCCGGGAGAGAAGATCAACAGGGTGGAGGAAATGGCCGCCATGCCGGAGGCAAAGGCAAAGGCCCGGCTCCCCTTTTCCAACCCGGCGATGGCCGTCTCCAACGCCTCGCGGGTGGGGTTGTCGGAACGGGCGTAGTCGTATTTCCCGAAGTGATCCACCGATTGCTGGCGATAGGTGGAGGTCTGGTAGATGGGCACGCCCAGCGCGCCGGTCAGGGGATCGGCGGTCTGGCCGCCGTGAATGAGTTGGGTTGCAAACTTCATGGTCGTCTCCTTACGCTTCCAGGGCTTGGTTCAAATCTTCGATCAGGTCGCCGCCGTCCTCGATGCCGACCGACAGACGCAGCAGGGTGTTGTTGATGCCGAGCCGCGCCCGGAGTTCAAGCGGTATGTCGGCGTGGGTCTGCACCTCGGGAAAGGTGATCAGGCTTTCCACCCCGCCCAGGCTCTCCGCAAAGGAGATCAGGCGCGTTTTCAGGAGCACCTGTTCCACCAGGGCGTGGGTTGCGACCTCAAAGGCGATCATGGCGCCGAAGCCGCGGGAATCGCGCTTTACCAGGGCATGGCCGGGATGGTCTTCGAGCCCCGGGTAATAGACCTTGGCGATGGCCGGGTGCTTTTTCAGCCAGCCGGCGATTTTTGCGGCATTTTCCTGTTGCCGGTCCAGGCGGACCCCCAGGGTCTTTATGCCGCGCATCACCAGCCAGGAGTCCTGGGGCCCCAGCACCGCGCCGGCGGCGTTCTGGTGGTAGGAGACCCGCTCGGCCAGTTCGGCGTCCTTGACCGCCACCAGCCCGGCGATGGCGTCGTTGTGGCCGGCCAGGTATTTGGACGCGCTGTAGACGGCGACGTCGGCCCCCAGGTCCAGGGGGCGCAGGAGGTACGGGGTGAGAAAGGTGTTGTCCACGATGAGGAGCAGACCGCGGTCACGGCAGAGGGTGGACAGGGCGGGGATGTCGGCGAACTTCAGCAGGGGGTTGGTGAGCGATTCGGCGAATACCGCCCTGGTCCGGGGCGTGAGCGCTGCCCGCACCGCCTCCACGTCGCTCGTGTCGACATAGCTGAAGGTCAGCCCGAACTGGTTGAACACCTTGTCGAACAGGCGACAGGTGCCGCCGTACAGGTCCTCGGTAACGACCAGGTGGTCCCCCGAACGAAACAGCAACAGCAGGTTGGCGATGGCGGCCATGCCGGAGGAATAGGCAAAGGCGCGTGCCCCGTTATCGAGGCGGGCCATGCCGTCTTCCAGGGACTGACGGGTGGGGTTGCCCGAGCGGCTGTAATCATAGCCGGTGCTCTGGCCGAGCCCCGGATGCCTGAACGTGGCGGTCTGATAAATGGGCACCGAAACCGCGCCGGTCCGGGTATCCCATTCCAGACCGATCTGAACCGCCTGCGTACTGATATTCATCTTCTACCTCCCAAAATAAAAATCCCCTTCCGGGGTGTGGAAGAGGATTCCTCTAGGGCATCTCTTCCTTATCTCCCGAAACCGTGCGGTTTCGCTGGAATTGGCACCTTACCCTTGCAGGTTGGTTGCCGCGACGTCGTTGGGCCAGTCCCTCGGTCGCTCTCGATAAGAAATTTATGTATTTTTGTGTGAATTATTGTGGGTTGAGCCTACGATATGCCACCAATCTTGTCAATAATATTTTAGCGGGAGGGGCCCGGAGCGCAGTGGGACGGGTGGTTATCATTGCCGGTCCGGCGGCCCTCCCGTGCTCATTCCTTTTCGAGCACGATCGCCACCATGAACCAATCCTCGTCGGTTGCGAACCGGAGGGTGAGGGTGTCGAGATTGTTGCCGGCATTGACATAGTAATCGTCGCCGCTGACCAGCGAAGGAGTTGACAGCTTGATATCGGCGCCGCCCGGTGAGATATGCTGCTTGAAGGAACCGGCAATCATGTTGGAGATCTCGCCCAGGGCATCGCGGACATCGTCGTTCAGCTCGGTGACTTCCATGCCGAGCATGCTTGAGGTAAAGGCGAGCGCCAGCTTCTGGGGGGCATGCAGGCTCACCAGGCCGTTATACACACCGGCAAACCCGACCATTGCCGTAATGCAGTCCTTGAAATGTGTCTCCGGTGCCACCTGGAGCGGGAGGTGCAGCAGGTTTTCCATGCCCACCATGGTGCAGAACACCTCTTCCACATCACGGATGAGGTGTTTGAGCAGTTCGTCTTCGCTCGTGTGAAGAGCGTCCAGGAGGTCATTTTTCAGCGGCATTGCACGCCCCTTTGTCGCGGGGCCGATTGCGCGTGACGGAAGGCGCACCGCTTCCCCCCTTCCGTCAAACGACCACTATGCCCACACGTGCGATTGGTTTTTCCGTCCAGTCCGATGGTATCGGTGCAGAGGCCTACTCTGCATAATCGGGATGGAAATTTCAAGAGAAAATAAGACGATTATAATATAAAAACAGCCTCGCACCGGGAGGGGCGAGGCTGTGTGGAACAGATGGACAGCAGCGGGCCAAACGCCACGGTGACCTATACCCCTACCTCGCGTTCTCGTCAAGCAGGTAATTCAACAGTATGACAACCTCCCTGATCTCTTGTTTGTTCATGTTGGAATTGGGTTTCCGCAGCATCTTGATGCCATAGGCTTTTACCGCCTGCCGGTCAAAGGGCTGGCCGGTGATGGGAGCCCTCCCGGTCTGCACGGCAATGACGGTCCGTTCCATGGTGTGGCACTTGACGCATTTCCGCGACATGAGATCGAACGATGCCCTGTAGTTGGCCGGGATGCTGTCGGGATCGAAATTCATTCTGTCCCCGCGTCCCTTTACCCTGATGCGTGCGTCGGCAACCGCGGCAATGACAAGCGTGAAGAGCGTGACCAGTATGATGAGCTTCCGCATGTGAGACTCCTTCAGACGAGATTATGGCGGCTAGTAGAGCAAAAATCAGAAACTGAACGTCACCCCGAGGGTGCCGATCTTGTTGGTTATGTCTTGGGCAGTATCATCCGGCCTTTTTATTGATGATCCGTTAGAAGGAAACCGGTAAGAAGTTACAATTTCGTGTTTGTACTCAAGGGCTATCTTCACGTTTTGAAGGGGGGCGTAGGCGAGGGTCGGGATAAAACGGCGCACCAGGCCGCGCCCGTCATCCTGGTATTCGAACCGCAGGGCACCGATGAGGTTCTGGAGAAAGGTATACTCGCCTTCAACGGCGGCCACGTAGGATTTCAGTTCGATTGGGGTACTTGACAGGTTCAGGTAAGCATTGTCGTCCTTGCCCAGCACACCGGCCACCCTGAGCCTGAAGAGCTTGTAGAGGATGTCCAGGTCCGCTCCTGCGCGGTAATAGCTGTTCTGGATGGGGGGGGATACGCCTGTTGGGGTGTTCGGGGTGCCGTTCTTGCCGTAGTAGCCGTAGGCCCCAACGGTGACCGTCAGGAAGTCGAAGATGCTCTCCTCCTTGGCCAGATCCACCTCCGGTTCGTTGGCCAGGTAATCCGCCCCGCCGAACTTGTAGGAGATGTGGCCGTAGCCTTCCTTGGTGTTTTGATCCTTGCGGTTCACCACCCCGGCGGCGACGAAGAAGCGGTTGGCAAGCACGGCGTTGGCCTCCAGTGCGTCCTGGGGCTGTTCGAGCTTGAATTCCGAAACGCCGACCGTGTAGGCGTAGGGGGCGAAGGAATTGGTCGTGGAGAGCTTGTTGTTGGACTTCCAGAGCCCGAGTTTCGGCTGCATGCGTCCCACCTTGAAGTTGATGGGGGTATCGAAGGCGTGGCGCCAGATAACGAACAGTTCGTTGATGTCGGTGCCGTTATTGCGCAGGGGGGCACTTGTCGTAGTATTGTTGTCCCTGAGACCTTCGCTGTAGGCCACATAGGTGGCGAAAAAGGCGGCCTTTTCCCGGAAATTGCCGCCGGCGTTCAGTTTGAGGGCACGCGTCGAGAGATCGAGCTCGTTGACGGCGTTGTGGTCGTAGGTCGCATGTATCGAGGCGGTGAAGGATATGGGCAGCAGTTCGGGGATGGCCGCCAGGAGAAGCCCTTCGGGCTTGGCCTCGCCTCCGGGAGCGGTGTCAGGCGCAGTAGCAGCCGCTTCCTGGGCCGGCGCGGGTGCGGACGCCTCTGGGGCCCCCAGTGCCCCTCCCTTCAATTTGCTCAACTTGTCGGCGTCACCCTCACCCTTCACCTCCATGGTTCCGCCAGCCGGCTTGGCTGTCGCCTTGGGGGTGGGGGGGGCTTCCTTGGCCTTGGCCGCCTTCTGCCCCTTGCCGAAGTAGACGTACGAGTTTTTAAGGAACGCCTCGCCGTACTCGTTCAATTCGGGGTAGATGGTATGGCAGGTGCTGCATTCGACCTTGTAGGCGCGGCTGAATGCAGGGATGGCGTGGGATGAGGCAACCACAATCAGTTGGACAAGACAAGATCCTATAAGGCACAGAATCAAAGCCGGCTTTCTTGTCATGGTGGTGTCTTCCTCCTGTAATTTGATTAAATTCAGATCGTTACCAGCGGTAGCACATCCCTGAACTACTGTCGTAGTTTTTGCAGAGGAAGTTCAAGGCCTGCTCGGTATTGTAGGGGCCCGAGTAGGTTAATCCGCTGCCGGTAAGCGGCAATGTCGGCATGGTGGCCGTGTGGATGGCCGTATAGACGGTGCCGGGGTTCGCACCGGCGGTAAAATTCTGATTGTTATTCACCAGCCAGTCGATCGAGTCATAGATGAGCTGTTTGGAATAGATCGGATTGTGGGTGTATCCGGCCGGATCGTTGAAGAAAAGGCTGTAGTTGAAGTAGGCGCCCATGGTGTAGGCTCCGGCGCGGATTTTGCTGGTGCCGGAGGCCGCCACGGTGTAATTGCCGAATTTCTTCCAGTTGTTGTTGGGGGATAGCCCGCTGCCGTTAATGCCGTAACTCTTCAACAGGGCATTGAGCACCAGCACCGCTGCGCGGTAGCTGTCACGTTCGGCATTCATGAATGCTGCCGTGCGCGGTCTCGGGTCCGCTACCGTGGAGCCTGCATAGTGGCATTTACTGCATACTTGTTGCTCACTCGGCATGTCTTTGATGGAATCGCTGACGGTACCGGTATTCCCCCAACTTGCCGCCAAGACGTAGTGGGGACGGTCATTGGTCATGTGGCAGACGATGCAGGCGCCCTTTGACGCCATGTTCAGAGCGGCACCGACATTTTTGTGGGTTGGGTTGACCGCGTACATGGAGTCGGCGAAAAACTGGAAGCCGCTCCTTCCCTGAAGGTTGGCCCCGGAGGCGAAATCGTGCGGTGAGATGCCTCCCGGGTTGGAGCCGTTATAGTCAAACAAGCCGAGTTTGTCGGCGGTCTTGATCATCTCCCCGACTTCGCGTCCTGCGTGACACGGCATGCATACGTTTGAATTGCCGAGCGAGTCGTACTGAATATTCAACGCGGCCCGGATCAGGGGGGCGCCTGCGGGGTGGGACGAGTACATGTACCAGATCGAAGCTGCCGGTACACTGCGCAGCCTACCGCTGTAGGCGCTGCCATCGTTGGACCTGCCGTCGCTGTGGCAGGTGTCGCAGGCGGCAGTAGGCTCGCGGGTGGTGTCCTGATAGGTGGCACGGGCGTTTGCGGGATAATCGTTTCGCACGCCGTCCAGGTCCGGCAGTGCGTGTACATTCGTGAAGCCCGATGATACGAAATTGATGAAACCGGTGGAGGTATGGCAACGAACGCAGAAGTTGCCGTAGTTGGCACTCGCCGTTAGTGCGCTCCCGCGTGTTTTGAAGTCGGTGGTACTGGGAAGGGCCGTGCCACCCATGGCGGAGCGTGACCACTGCTGAAGCATGGTCTTGGCAGTGGTGGTGTCGTGGGGATTATGGCATTTACGGCAGTAGTGCTTGTAATTGGTTGCAACGTAGACGGCTCGCCTGCCGGTGCTGAAGTGGATGAATTTCGTATCCCGGGCGACTGCATCGTAGACGGTAGTATTGAATACCCCGTTAGATTTGGCGTGGCACTTGTCGCACTTGCCGTCGGTATCCGGGTTCCTGCTGACGTGGTTCGCGCTGCCCGGCGTACCGCTCGGCGTACCGCCATGGCATCGGCTGCAACTGTTGGGGTGTCCCGCCTCGGGCTCGTGGCAATCGGCGCAACCGGCGGCGTTGGAGGTGTTGTGGACCGAAAGTTGCCATTCCTCGGCGATATTCTTGCCGGTGCCGGGACTGACGGCGTTTTGATGGCAATTGTTGTTGAAACAGGCTTCCGACTGGGCCAGCTTTGTGCTGCCGCCGGCCGTAACCGTTTTTTCGCCGCAACCGGCCAAGGCCAGCAGGAACGCTGCCAGAAGCAATGATGCAGCGATAATTCTTGAGACCATGTGTGATCCTCCTGAAAAAATGCGCAACATGCCTTTCAACGGCTGTCCGGCTATCTCAGCAAACGGTAGATATAGATGAACGTCCCTCCGACGGAAAGGCTGGACAGGAAGCCGGCATACTTGTTGACGAGGGCCGAGATCTGCACCCGGTCGGCAAATTTGTCGATATCCGACACCTCGTCGGTCATGACGGCGATAATGTCCTGCCAGTCCTTGTCCCACTGGAAGATTTGCAGATAGAGCTCCGAGCCCCTCCAGAGGAAAATCAGGAAGAAAACAATGCCAAAGGCTATGAACCCCTTTGAAATGGGGGAGTCTTTGATGGCGACATAGATCTTGCGGATCAGTTCCAGGTTCATGATCGAGAGAAACACCCAGATGGCGTTCTCGACGATTTTAAAGTTCCTGATGGTATTGGGGCTGGGGGTCGGATTGACGAACAGGAAGAGGCCGCCTGCGACCAGGATGAGCAGCGAGAAAAGATAGACGGTAACCTTCTTGCCTGAAATCTCGAAGGTGCGGCAAAAAACATAGTACTCCAGAAAGCCATGGGTGATTACGACAATCGCCACGGTCCCGACAATATTGTGGAACGCGGAAAGTTTGTAATAGTGGACCCAGGGATTAATGGCATACGCCTGCCCGAGGAAGATGAGAAAGAAACCGATGGAAATGCTGGTCCACACGCGGGCGTTGCCGATACTGAAGTAAAAGCTTATGGCACCGGCCAAGCCCCAGAAGATCGTCCTGATAAGCTCAAAGGTGTTGACCTGGGAGAGCAACTCAATGAATTGTTCCATTATTAGCCTCCGATTGCGCTATAAAAAGTGTTCAATGTCCTGATTTTGCCGCGGTGATGATTCTGGAAAGTTGTTCCATCATTACTTTAAGGCTGGTTGCGCTGATGAGCAGCTTTGCCGAACGCTCGACGCCGGCGAGGAATTGCACCACATTGGTCTCGTCGAGCAGACAGCTGTTGCCGCCCTGGTCATTCAGCTCTTTATCGACGATACCCCGCCCGACCCTGCCGACCGATTCGACGACAATGGCCTTTACCCGATCTTCCAGTTCCTCGAGTTTCCCGGCAATGTTCTTTCTCTCCCGCTCTTCGCGCGCCGTATTGATTTTATTGATCTCGGATTGCTGAAGCGCAACGGCGGTTTCCCAGATGTTCTGTATGTTGATTATCTCCAGCAGGTTCAACCCCATCAGGTGCTCAACCCCCTGAGTCGTAAAAAGGTCGATCTTGGCGCCGGGCAGCCCGGCGATCTTCTGGGATTCGCTGGATGATGTCTCGATATCCTGGGAACCGTCATGGAAAAATCCCAGGGGAGCGCCGTCCTTGTAGAAGATTATGGTTGAACGCTCATCGGTGTAAATCCGCAGGCAGCCACTCATCCTGTCGGAACCGATTTTTTCCAGAAGGGCCTTGATGTCGACCAGTTTCAGTTCCTGTGCCTTGTAGAGAATCTCGCCCTGGAGCAGGGCATGGATACATCTGGTGAGGTCTTTGGAAAGCTTGTAGACGTTGAGGGTGCCGCCGCTGGTGCCGACCATCAGGTGGCACAGGGCCGTCAAGGCCTCAAGGCCGGTTTGCCGGCTGCCGTTTTCTTCTTCGTGCAGCGCACTGACTACTTTACCTGCCTCAAACACCAGGATGACAGTCGATTTCTGAAAAACAAAGCTGGCATATCCGGTGAAAGTGCCGGTGCTCAGCTTTGCCAGGATTTCCGGCAGCTTCAGCGTGCCGACTGCCAGATTCTCAAAAAGAGGGTTGCCTTTCGGAAGAAGGAACATAACTATCTCCTAGAGTAGAAATCATCATAACAGCAGCCGGCTAATGTTTCATATTTGTATACCTGTTCAAAAATCATGTCAAACAATTATGCTTATTTATACATAACTTAATTGCCATTAACTTAATTTTAGCAATCACTTTTCACTCCCCAAAAAACAGACAGGGCCTCTCGATGTGGGAGGCCCTGTGACCAAAGGGTATGTGCGGTTCCGATACGATGTGGCCGCTTCTGGTCTACGGCTTCAGCCTGTCCAGCGCCAGATTCAGCATGAGCACATTCACCCGGGGTTCCCCCAAAAAGCCCATTTGGCGGCCTTCGACACTCCGGGACAGGAGCGCGGCCACCGCTCCCTCGTCCAAGCGGCGGGCCGTGGCGATTCGGGGAATCTGGAGCCGCGCGGCGGCCGGCGTAATGTGGGGATCGAGCCCGCTGGCCGAAGCCAGCGCCAAGTCGGCGGGAATCGGGCCGGTCACCCCCGTCGTGCGCAACGACGCCACCCGGTCCCCGACCGTTTTGATGAAGTCGGGGTTGGTCGGCCCGGCATTGGAACCGCCCGATGCCATGGGGTTGTAAGCGAAATCGGTGGTGGCCGAAGGACGCGGCCAGAAGTACTGCGGAGCGGAGAAGGGCTGCCCGATCAGGGCGGAGCCGGCCTCCTTGCCGTCTGCGCCGGTTATGAAGCTCCCCGCGGCCTGCCGGGGGAAGACGGCAGAGGCAACTCCGGTAACGACGGCCGGATAGGCGCCGCCGCAGATGATGGTGAATACGAGGAACATAAGGATTGCCGAGCGCAGGTCGTTCATGTCGTTCTCTCCTGTGAGTAAGTGTTACGCCAACAGCCCCACCACCAGATCGATGGCCTTGATGCCGACAAAGGGGGCAATGATGCCTCCAACCCCATAGATGAGCAGGTTATGGATCAGGAGCCTTTCGGCGGGCATGGGGCGGAACCTGGTTCCCTTCAGGGCCAGCGGCACCAGCATCGGGATGATGATGGCGTTGAAGATCACCGCCGACAGGATGGCGCTGTAGGGGCTGGCCAGATGCATCACGTTGAGCACCCCCAGTTGGGGATAGATGGAGAGCAGCGCCGCCGGGATGATGGCGAAGTATTTGGCGATGTCGTTGGAGATGCTGAAGGTGGTCAGGTTGCCGCGGGTCATGAGGATCTGTTTGCCCACCTCGACGATGTCCAGCAATTTCGTGGGGTTGCTGTCCAGGTCGATGATGTTGGCCGCCTCACGGGCCGGTTGGGTCCCGGTGTTCATGGCCACGGCCACGTCGGCCTGGGCCAGCGCCGGGGCGTCGTTGGTGCCGTCGCCGGTCATGGCTACCATGAACCCCTGCTCCTGATACTCCCGGATCAGCCGCAGTTTGTCCTCGGGCTTGGCCTGGGCCAGGAAATCGTCCACCTGGGCCTCGGCGGCAATGGCGGCGGCGGTGAGCGGATTGTCGCCGGTGATCATGACGGTCTTGATCCCCATGCTGCGCAGTTGCAGGAAGCGCTCCTGGATGCCTCCCTTGACGATGTCTTTCAGGTTGACCACGCCGAAGATCTCCTCATTGCGGCTGACCACCAGCGGGGTCGCGCCGCCGCGGGCGATCCGGTCCACGGTCTCGCCCAGGTCGCCGGGCACGGACGTGGCTCCCAGGCTTCTGACGAAAGCCACCGCCGAGTCGGCGGCGCCCTTGCGGTACTGTATGCCGTCGGCGTTGATCCCCGAAAGGCGGGTGTCGGCGCTGAAAACGATGGCCTCGGACCCTGCGGGCGGCGCATCCCTGGTGAAACCGTACTTTTGCCGGACAAGGGCCACGATGCTGCGCCCTTCCGGGGTCTCGTCGCTCAGCGATGCCATGAGCGCCGCCTCGGCCACCTCCTGCTCGCTGTGGCCCCCCAGTGGGACACAGGCCACCGCCTCCCGGTTGCCGAGGGTGATGGTGCCGGTCTTGTCCAGGAGCAGCACATTTACGTCGCCGGCCGCCTCGATGGCCCGCCCCGACAGGGCGATGACATTTTTCTGGAAGAGGCGGTCCATGCCGGCGATGCCGATGGCCGGCAGGAGCGCCGCGATGGTGGTAGGGGCCAGGCAGACGAAGAGCGCCACCAGGATGGTCAGCGAAACCGGCGTTCCGTGGCCGGCCGCCTTGACGCTGTAGATGGAGAGCGGGCTCATGTTGGCGCAGACCAGCAGGAACACCAGGGTCAAGGCGATCAGCAAGACCTCCAGGGCAATCTCGTTGGGGGTCTTGCGCCGCTTTGCGCCCTCGATCAGGCAGATCATGCGGTCCAGGAAGGTTTCGCCCGGATTGGCGGTGATCCGCACGATGATGGCGTTGGCGATGACCGTGGTGCCGCCGGTGACGGCGCTGCGGTCGCCGCCCGACTCCCGGATCACCGGGGCGGATTCGCCGGTGACGGCCGATTCGTTCACCAGCGCTGCGCCGGCCACCACGTCGCCATCGCCGGCGATCATGTCGTTCGCCTCCACCAGGATGTAATCACCCTTGCGGAGTTGGCTGGCGGCCACGGCCGTCGAGGTGCCGCCGAATTCGGGCCCGGCAAGGAGCTTGGCCGTTATGTCGGTCCGCGCCTTGCGCAGGGAGGCGGCCCGCGCCTTGCCGCGCCCTTCGGCCAGGGCCTCGGCATAGGTCGAGAAGATCACCGTCAACCAGAGCCACACCGACACGGCGCCGGTGAACCAGGCCGGTTCCCTGTTGCTGCCGGTGAGCGACATGACAAAGGTGATCAGGGTTATGGCGCTGGCGATCTCCACGCAGAGCATGACCGGATTGCGCCACAGGGAGCGGGGATCGAGTTTTTTCAGGGAGTCGGCCAGGGCTCCCCCTATGAGTTCTCTATCGAAAGCCGATTGGGGTTGTTGTGTGTGCTTCGCCATGGCCTCGTTACCTCCCCGGCATGGTCAGATGTTCGACGATGGGCCCCATGGCCAGGGCCGGAAAGAAGGTCAACGCCCCCACAATCAGGATGACCAGCGACAGCCAGAGGGCGAAGGGCACCTTGTCGGTCGGCAGGGTGCCCAGGCTGGGAGGGATATACTTCTTCTCCGCCAGGGAGCCGGCCATGGCCAGCACGGCGATGGCCGGGACGTAGCGTCCCGCAATCATGGCCAGGGAGCCGGCCAGGTTGTAGAAATTGACGTTGGCGTTCAGCCCGGCAAATGCGCTGCCGTTGTTGTTGGCCATGGAGGCAAAGGCATAGATCACCTCGGAGAGGCCGTGGGCGCCGGGGTTGGCCATGGAGGCCACGGCCGCCGGGACGAGGAAAGCGATGCCCGAGAGGACGAGGACCATGATCCCGGCCGTCAGGATAGTGATGATCGACATCCACATCTCCCGCACTTCGATCTTCTTGCCCAGATATTCGGGCGTCCGGCCGATCATCAAGCCGGACACGAAGACCGCAATGACGGCAAAGGCCAGCATGGTGTAGAGTCCGGAACCGACCCCGCCAAAGACGATCTCGCCCAAGAGGATCAGGCCCAGGGGCACCATGCCCCCCATGGGGGTGAGGGAGTCGTGCATGGCCGCGACGGCGCCGCAGGAGGTGCCGGTGGCGGCCACCTCGAACAGGCTGGTGCCCGCCAGGCCGAAGCGCACCTCCTTGCCCTCAAGGTTGGCCCCCTGGACGCCGAGGTTTGCCACGAGCGGGTTCCCGCTGCTCTCCACGCCCTGCAGGACCCCGAAGGAGATGATCAGGAGCGCCAGCATCACCCCCAGGAGCGTCCACCCTTGTCGGGTATTGCCCACCATGACGCCGAAGGTGTAGGTGAGGGCGCCGGGGATCAGCAGGATCAGGAGGATCTCCACGTAATGGGAGAGGGGGGTCGGATTTTCAAAGGGGTGGGCCGAGTTGGCGTTGAAGAAACCGCCGCCGTTGGTCCCCAACTCCTTGATGACCTCCTGGGAGGCCACCGGTCCCATGGGGATGGTGACCTCCTTCGCCGTTACGCTCTCGGTGACCGTATTGCCCTTGGCATCCTTGAGCGGGTTTCCCTTGTCGTCCAGCTTTGGCTTGTCGTAGGTCACCGCCTGTAGGAGCGGTACGGTCCGGTAGGCGGAGAAGTTCTGGATCACCCCCTGGGAGACCAGGAAGATGGCGCCGAGCAGCGACAAGGGGAGCAGGATGTAGAGGGTGCCGCGAGTCATATCGACCCAGAAGTTGCCCAGCAAGGAGGTCCTGCGCCGGGCAAAGCCGCGGATCAGGGCGATCACGACGGCCATGCCGGTGGCGGCGGAGACGAAGTTGTGCACCGTCAGCCCGACCATCTGGGTAAAGTAGCTGGCTGCCGACTCGCCGCTGTAGGCCTGCCAGTTGGTGTTGGTGACGAAGCTTACGGCGGTGTTGAGCGCCAACTGCCAGGTAAAGGCGGGGAATTTCTGCGGGTTGAGGGGCAGCAGCTGCTGCGTCAGCAGCATGACGAAGAGCGCCGCGAAGAGTACCAGGTTGAAGAGGACCATGGCCCCGGCGTAGCGCCGCCAATCCATCTCCTCGTCCTTCTTTACCCCGCAGATGCGGTACAGCAGGTTTTCGCAGGGAGCGAGGAGGGGCGACAGGAAGGTTCGCTCCCCTTGGTAAACGTGTGCCATGAAACTGCCCAGGGGCTTGATGAGCGCCAGGAGGACGATAAAGAAGCAGATGATTTGCAGCCAATCATAGGATTTCATGACGGTTTCTCCGCTGTGTGAGTATCGGGCTGTGCGACTGTCACGTTTTGTGGAAAGTGTACCATGTATCCGGCTCCTTTTCTGGCGGGCCACCTTGGGCGTGCTGTATCCTTCACCGTTACGATAGGACGTAACGGGTAAAGAGGGTGTGAAAATGCGGGGGGAAAGCGTCAAGAAAAGGTCAATGCCACTGATGGGGACGTTAACGGTATGTACCGGCAGGGAGTTGCATAAATAGTGGGGGACGAAATAGAAAGAGGGTCGGCACCGACGTGCTAACCCTCTCTCAAGGTTGGGGTATGGGCCATCGGGCCGGCTCTCCGCCCGTCACGGAGCCCCGGCGATCCCCTCGTTCATGGACCCGGTGCGGTACCCCTGAAGATCAACTGCGACATAGGTGAAACCCGCCGCCCTGACACGACGGCCGACCTCGTCCCGCAACGGCCCGACCGCTTGGGCAAACTCCTCCTGCCCCAGCTCGACCCGCGCCACGCTGTCGTGGTAGCGGACGCGCAGGACGCGGAACCCCAGTTCCCGGAGGGATTCCTCGGCCTGCCCTACCTTGCGGACCCGCTCCGCGGTGATGGCGGTGCCGTAGGGAAAGCGGCTGGAGAGGCAGGCAAAGGCCGGCTTGTCCCAGGTGGGAAGGTCCATGGCTTGGGAGAGTTGGCGGATATCCTCCTTGGTGAATCCCGCCTCCTCCAGGGGGCTGCGCACTCCGATCTCCGCCGCTGCCTGGCGGCCGGGACGGTGATCGCCCCGGTCATCCACGTTGGTGCCGTCCAGCACATGGGGGAGTCCCTCCTGGTCGGCGATGGCGCGCAGCTTGCCGAACAGTTCGTGCTTGCAGTAGTAGCAACGGTTGGGCGGGTTGTCCTGGAACTCGGGGATATCCAGCTCCTCGGACACGACCAGCCGGTGACGGCCGCCGATACGCTTGGCCAGCGCCTCGGCTTCCCGCCGCTCCCGTTCGGGATAGGTCTCGGAGGTGGCGGTGACCGCCAGGGCGCGCGGCCCCAGCACTTCCGCCGCCAGTGCAAACAGGAGGGTGGAATCCACCCCGCCGGAGAAGCCGATCACGCACCCCCCCATTTCGGCGAGAATGGCCTTGAGTTCAGCGGTTTTGTTCAGTAGTGCCTGATCCATGGGTGGTGCAAATCCTTTCAGACAAGCTTGATACTTCTTTGCAAATTTTACCGGAATCCGGCGGATACTCATAGCGAAAACTAGAGGCCGGTATCGGCTCCCCCATCCAGGGGCACCGTAATGGCCGGACCGCTGAAAAGGATCAGGTTTACCCGGTCGCCAGCCCGGCTGAAGGTGCACTGGAGGCTGTGCTCGTAGGCTAAAAGGGCCACCGGCGGGAGTTGCTCGGGGCTGCGCAGACGGAAGAGCACCCGGTTCCCCTGCGCCAGGGCGTCGAGAAAGGCCGGGCTAACTGCGAATTCGATCTGCCCCGGTTCCTCCGTGAGATCCACCAGGTTCCCCTCGTCGCCGTTTATGAAATGGCTCCCCAGGTCGATCCGCCGGGTGGCGGCGTTACTTGCGGCCGTCGGTGCCGGGATACCCCCCGCCACCAATTCCTGGGGTTGCAGGATCTCAGGCGCCGCAGCGATAACCATCCCTGCCGCCACGGTGGCGTTGGTGTAGCGGTCGATAACGATAAAGTTGCCGGTTGCACGGTTCAGGCGGTAGGGATCGAAGGCCGCCGGGCGGTCCAGTTCCAGGAGCCCGACGCCGATCTCGTTGAGCCGGAGCGTCGGCGCCTGCTTCTGTTCCAGGGTATTGACATCCACCACGTGCCGCAGCGTCGTGACACGGCCGGGGATCACGGCGCAGGCGGTCTTGATCAGGTAGCTCTGCCCCGGATGCAACTGCTCGTCGTGGAGCCAGACCAGATGCGCCTCCAGGAAACGGGTCTGGAGCGGCGGGGCATCGGGAACGGACAAGGTGTCCCCCCGGCTGATATCGATCTCATCCGCCAGGGTCAGGGTCACCGCCTGACCGGCGGTCGCCTCGGGCAGGTCGCCATCCATGGTGACGATCCGGGCCACCCGGCTGGTGCGTCCCGACGAGGCGACCCGCACCTCGTCACCCGGACGAACGGTACCGGCGGCAATGGTGCCGCAGAAGCCGCGGAAATCCAGATTTGGGCGGTTCACCCACTGGACCGGCAGCCGGAAGGGCTTTTCCACGTTCTCGCCCTCAACCTGGACGGTTTCCAGGTAGTTCATCAGGGTAGGCCCCTGATACCAGGGGGTGTTGACGCTCGCTTCGATGATATTGTCCCCGTTCAGGGCGGAGATGGGGATGGCCGTTATGGAGTCGAAACCGAGCGGGGCGGCGAACTGCCGGTAGTCGCTCAGGATGGTAGCAAAACGCTGCTGGTCGAAATCGATCAGGTCCATCTTGTTCACCGCTAGGACGATATGGCGGATACCCACCAGGGAAACCAGGTAGCTGTGGCGCCGGGTCTGGGTAAGGAGGCCCTTGCGGGCATCCACCAGGATCACCGCCACCTGGGCGGTGGAGGCGCCGGTGACCATGTTGCGGGTATACTGCTCGTGGCCGGGGGTATCGGCGACGATGAACTTGCGCCGATCGGTGGAGAAGTACCGGTAGGCCACGTCAATGGTAATCCCCTGTTCCCGCTCCGCCTGCAAACCGTCCAGCAGCAGGGCGTAGTCGATGGCGCCCCCCTGGGTGCCGACCTTTTTGCTGTCCACCTCCAGGGCCGCCAGCTGGTCCTCGAACACCATCTTGGAATCCCACAGGAGGCGCCCGATGAGGGTGCTCTTGCCGTCATCCACGCTGCCGCAGGTGATGAACCGCAGCAGGGATTTTTCTTCCTGGCTCTTGAGGTAGGCGAGGATATCTTTTTCGATCAACTCCGATTGGTGTGCCATTAGAAATACCCCTCCTGTTTCTTCTTCTCCATAGACCCGGCCTGGTCATGGTCGATCAGGCGACCCTGGCGTTCCGAGGTACGGGTGAGCAACATCTCCTGGATGATTGCCGGCAGGGTGTCGGCGGTCGATTCCACGGCGCCGGTCAGGGGGTAGCATCCCAGGGTCCGGAAACGGACCGATTTGTGCTGCACGACTTCCCCCGGTTTGAGTTTCAAGCGGTCGTCATCCACCATGATGAGCATGCCGTCCCGCTCCACCACCGGTCTGACGGCGGCATAGTAGAGCGGGACGATCGGAATCTGTTCCAGGTGGATGTACTGCCAGACGTCCAGTTCGGTCCAGTTGGAGATGGGAAAGACGCGGATGCTCTCGCCCGGTTTGACGCGGGTGTTGTACAGGTTCCACAACTCCGGGCGCTGATTCTTGGGGTCCCAGCGGTGGTTGGCGCTGCGGAAGGAAAAAATACGCTCCTTGGCCCGTGATTTTTCCTCATCCCGGCGGGCGCCGCCAAAGGCAGCGTCGAACTTGTAGCGGTCCAGCGCCTGCTTCAGTCCCTCGGTCTTCATGACGTCGGTGTAGAGCGCCGAGCCGTGGGTAAAGGGGGTGACACCCCTGCGGACCCCCTCCTCATTCACATGTACGATCAATTCAAGGCCGCATTCGGCCGCCATGCGGTCCCGAAACGTGATCATATCGCGGAACTTCCACGTGGTGTCCACGTGCAGGAGGGGAAACGGCGGCGGTGCCGGGTAAAAGGCCTTGCGGGCCAGGTGCAGCATGACCGCGGAATCCTTGCCGATGGAATAGAGCATCACCGGGTTGCCGAATTCGGCGACGACCTCGCGGATGATGTGGATGCTTTCGGCTTCGAGCTGCTGTAAATGGGTCAAGTTTTTGCTCATAATTTCTCCTTAATGTCCAGCGGATGCGGATTTTGCGTTAGAGCCGTGTATGTCCCCGGGATTCCCTGTACGACGTACGCCCCTCATCCTATCCTTCTCCCAGGGGGAGAAGGGATACCGTTACCCTCTCCCTCCGGGAGAGGGTGGCCAAAGGCCGGGTGAGGGCCTCCGCGGGGTTCCTCGACAGCCTTGCCCTGACGAAAAATCCGCATCCGATAGGTTGAACCTTTTTTTGTTTCACTCTATCCAACCGCCCCCTAGGACCCGCTCCCCTCGCTCCCCGTCATAAAGCACCGCGGCCTGTCCCGGTGTCACGGAGGTCTGGAGCTCATCGAAGTGCACCTCGAAGCGGTTTTCCGCACGCAGGACCACCCGGCACGGTGCCGGTTTGTGGCGGTAGCGGATGCGGCAGGCGGCGCGGAACTCCGCCGTGGCCGGGGTGGTGTTCCAGCTGGCGCGGGCCGCGGTCAGGGACCGGGCCGCCAGCTCTTCGCGCTCGCCCACCACGACCCGATTCGTGTCCGTGTCGATGGCCCGCACGTGCAGCGGATGCCCCCAGGCGATCCCCAGCCCTTTGCGCTGTCCGACCGTGTAGCGGTGCACCCCGGCGTGGCGGCCGACGACGGTTCCGTCACCGGTCACGATATCACCCGGTTTCTGATCTACGCCATGGCTCTCCAGGAAGCTCACGTAGTCATTGTCGGGAATGAAGCAAATCTCCTGGCTCTCATGCTTGTGCGCCACCGGGAGGTTGAATTCGGCGGCGAGCTTCCTCACTGCGGTTTTTTCGAGCATGCCGACCGGAAACAGGACGTGCTGCAACTGTTCCCCGGTCAGGGTAAAGAGAAAGTAGGACTGGTCCTTGGCGGCGTCGAGACCGGTCAGTAGCCATTTTTTGCCCGCCCCATCCTCGGCAATACGTGCATAATGACCGGTCGCCAGCAGATCCGCCCCCATCTCGTGCGCCTTCTTCAGCAGCAGATCGAATTTGATCAGGTCGTTGCAGCGTATGCAGGGATTGGGGGTGCGACCGGCCGCATATTCCCCGATGAAGTACTGGATGACCAGTTCCTTGAACTCAGCCCGCATGTCGACTACCTCGAAGGGGATGCCGAGCTTCTTGGCCACCCTGCCCGCATCCATGACATCATCGAGGGAACAGCAGGTCTTTATCCGGCTTCCCGGCTCCCTGGGGACCGGATCGTACAGCTGCAACGACACCCCGGTCACCTCGTAACCCTGCTCCTTCAGCAGGGCCGCGCTGACCGATGAATCGACGCCGCCGCTCATGGCTATCACGACATGTTTTTTGCTCATGTTGACCTCATACCGTTATCGCCGGTGCAGCCCGCATTCCTTGTTCTCGGGATTCTCCCACCACCACCTGCCGGCGCGGGCATCCTCGCCCGGTTGCACCGCCCTGGTGCAGGGGGCGCAGCCGATGGAACGGTACCCTTGGCTGTACAGGCGGTTTTTGGGCAACCGGTGCTCGTCGGTATAGCTCGTGAGTTGCTCCTCGCTCCAGTCTATCAGCGGGTTGATCTTCAAGATGCCGCCGTTCAGTGAGTCCAATTCGACGGCCTTCAGATCACTTCGGGTGACACTCTGCTCGCGGCGCATGCCGGTCACCCAGCCTGCAAGCCCCGTGAGAGCCCGGGAGAGCGGCTCCACCTTGCGAATATGGCAGCAGGCGTGGCGCTTGTCCAGGGATTCGCGGAAGGAGAAGAGCCCCTCGGCCCGTTCCAGTCGCTCAACCTCTTCGTGGCGGGGGAAAAACCACTCGATGTGCAGGTGGTAGCGTTCCACCAAGGCATCGGCCACCTCGTAGGTCTCTTCGTTCAGCCGCCCGGTGTCTAGGGCAAATACCCCCAGGGAAAGCCCCGCTTCATGGGCGATATTGATAATGGCCACATCCTCCAGGGAGAAGGAGCAGGCCAGGGATACCGGCCCTCCGGCGGCCTCGATGCCGGCGCGGAGAATCTCCGCCGGGGTGGCGTTTGCCGTTATTTCAGGAATGTTTGCACTCATTAGTTGCCTTTCTCTTCCGGAATGCGATTTTTTCGTCCTGGCAAGGCTGTCGAGGGATGGTGAGGAGACGTAGCAGCGCTACGTCGCACGATCCAGCCCGAAGACTTACGCAGCCAGGGCGGAAAAGGCGCGTTCCTCGTTAAATCTGGTAATCCTCCACGAACACCCTGACTTGCCGCGGCCGCACATATACCTGCTCACTCTGCTGCAATCCCAGGTTCTTGAATACGTCCCTGGTCAGCTCCGCCTCGATGAACTCTCCGGTGGCGTCAATGGCCAGGGTGACCCGCACCGAGGGGCCCAGCTTCTGGATATGCCTGATCACGGCCTTCAGGGCCGTCGAGTCCTGGGGGCTGCGCTCGATCTCGATGTCGTGGGAGCGGACGTACGACACGGCGTTTTCGTCTGTCCCATGCTGGTCGGCGCCCGGCTGGTTCAGGCGGCCGTGGAACAGGTTGACGTTGCCCAGGAAGTTGAGCACAAACGGGTTGGCGGGGTGGTCGTAGACCAGGTCCGGCGTGCCGGCCTGCTCGATCCTCCCCTTGTTCATGACCACGATGCGGTCGGCCACCTCCAGCGCCTCCTCCTGATCGTGGGTAACGAAAACACTGGTGACGTGGATCTCGTCGTGCAGTTTGCGCAGCCACCGGCGCAGTTCAGCCCGCACCTGGGCGTCCAGGGCGCCGAACGGTTCGTCCAAGAGCAGCACCTGCGGCTCCACCGCCAGGGCGCGGGCCAGGGCGATGCGCTGGCGCTGGCCGCCGGAGAGTTGCGCCGGATAGCGTTGCGCCAAACCTTCCAACTGTACCAGGCGCAGCAGTTCCATGACCTTGGCGTTGATCTTCGATTTGGAGGGGCGGGTGCCGCGCGGCCTGACGTTCAACCCAAAGGCCACATTGTCGAAGACGGTCATGTGTTTGAACAGGGCGTAATGCTGGAAGACAAAACCGACCTTGCGCTCCCGCACATGGTGTTCGGTGGTGTCTTCGCCGTTGAAGAGGATGCGCCCGCTGTCCGCACGTTCCAGGCCGGCAATGATTCGCAACAGGGTGGTCTTGCCCGACCCGGACGGCCCCAGCAGCGCAACCAGTTCCCCCGAGGGGATGGCAAGGGTGACGTCGTTCAGGGCGGTGAAGCTGCCGAACTGCTTATGGATGTTTTCTACCTCGATACTCATGGGATCACCTGTAAAGTCAGATTCTCAAACTTGGATTCTTGACGCCTTTAACCATCATCTGCCGAGTTGCTGCCGTACCTTCCACTCTGCCACGGTCTTCACCACCAGGGTGATCAGGGCCAGGAAGGCCAGGAGCGATGCCACGGCAAATGCGGCCGTGTAGTTGTACTCGTTGTACAGTATCTCCACATGCAGCGGCACGGTGTTGGTGCTGCCGCGGATATGGCCCGAGACGACCGACACGGCGCCGAATTCCCCCATGGCCCTGGCGTTGCACAGGATCACGCCGTAGATGATGCCCCACTTGATGTTGGGCAGGGTCACCCGGAAAAAGGTCTGCAAGCCGCTGGCGCCCAGCACCAGGGCTGCCTCCTCCTCGTCCCTCCCCTGGGCCTCCATGAGCGGGATCAACTCCCGGGCAATGAAGGGGAAGGTGACGAAGATGGTGGCCAGGATGATGCCCGGCACGGCAAAGACGATCTTGGTGTCGTGGGCGTCGAGCCAGGGGCCCAGCCATCCCTGGCGGCCGAACAGCAGCACGAAGATCAGGCCCGAGATGACCGGGGAGACCGAGAAGGGGAGGTCGATCAGGGTGATCAGCAGGTTCTTGCCCGGAAAGGTGAACTTGGCAATGGCCCAGGCCGCCATCACGCCGAACACCAGGTTGAGCGGCACCGCCACGGCGGCGGTGATCAGGGTCAGCTTGATGGATGACAGGGTGTCCGGCTCCTTGAGGGCAGCCAGGTAAACGTCCAACCCCTTTTCGAAGGCTTGGCTGAACACCGCCGCCAGGGGGAGGACAAGGAACAGGGCCAGGAAAACCAGGGCCACGGCCGTCAGCCCCCAGCGCACGAGGGCCGGTTCGGTGATGCGGTGGTTGTCGGTGTTTTTTCCTGCATATGGTGTGACCGGTGCTGACATGGGGACCTCGAGAGAATGAAAAACGGTTATTTATAGGCCCTATAGGTCTCATAAGACCTATAAGTCCCATAAGTCTCAGTAGTTACTCGGCGTACCTTCTGCTCCACTTCTGGAGCAGGTTGATGACCAGCAGTATGACGAATGATGCCACCAGCATGACCGTGGCCACGGCCGTTGCCCCCTGGTAGTCGTACTGTTCCAGTTTGGTGATGATGATCAACGGCGTGATCTCCGAGACCATGGGCATGTTGCCGGCGATGAAGATGATGGAGCCGTACTCGCCCACGGCCCGGGCAAAGGCCAGGGCAAAGCCGGTCAAAACCGACGGGAACAAGAGCGGGAACAACACCCTCCGGAAGGTCTGCAGACGGTTGGCCCCGAGGCAGGCGGCCGCTTCCTCGATCTCGCTGTCCAACTCCTCGATCACCGGCTGGACCGTGCGTACCACGAAGGGGAGGCCGATGAAGGTCATGGCTACGATGATCCCCAGGGGGGTGAAGGCTACCTTGATGCCGTGGGGTTCCAGATAGCGCCCCACCCAGCCGTTGGCGGAGTAGACCGTTGCCAGGGTGATGCCGGCCACCGCCGTGGGCAGGGCAAAGGGGAGGTCCACCAGGGCATCCACCAACCGCTTGCCGGGAAAGGGGTAACGCACCAGCACCCAGGCCACCAGGACGCCGAACAGGGCATTGATGCCGGCTGCCGCCAGGGCGGCGCCAAAGGTGACCTTGTAGGAGGCCAGCACCCGCGGCGCGGTTACAACGGCCACGAAGTCGTGCCAGGAGAGCCCCGCGGTCTTGAAGATCAGGGCGGAAAGCGGGATCAGCACGATCAGGCTCAGGTAGAGGAGCGTGTACCCCATGGTCGGCCCGAAGCCGGGCAGGACGTTGTTATGGCGCTTGAAAAGTTTCATGTAGTTGGGCCCTTGGATGCTGCCGAGCCGGGGGGAAGGGGCGTGACGGTTCCCATGTGGTGTGGGAGATGTCGGTTTCATGCGCTTCCTCTCGCTCGGGATCATGCTGAAACGTCTTTGGGGTTGTCATACCCGGGGCAGGGAGTGCCTGCCCCGGGCCGTGCGGAAAAGGTGCGTCCTCTATTTTGCGGCACCGTAGATCTGGTCGAACACCCCGCCGTCGGCGAAATGTTTCCTCTGGGCCTTCTGCCAGCCGCCGAAAGCCTGGTCGATGGTGTAGAGCCTGAGTTTGGCCAGCTTGGTGGGCACCTTCTTGTCGATGGGGCGGTAGTAATGCTTGGCCGCGATCCGCTGCCCTTCGGCGCTGTAGAGGTATTTCAGGTATTCCTCGGCCACCTTGCGGGTGCCGTGTTTATCCACGACCTTGTCCACCACGGCTACCGGCGGTTCGGCCAGGATACTCTCGGGCGGGGTTACAACATCGAATTTGTCCGGCCCCAACTCGTTGATGGCCAGGAATGCCTCGTTTTCCCAAGCCAGGAGTACATCGCCCAGGCCGCGCTGCACGAAGGTGTTGGTGGCGCCGCGGGCGCCGGAGTCAAGCACCGGCACGTTCTTGAAGAGTTTGGTGACGAATTCCCTCGCCTTGGCCTCGTTGCCACCTTTCTGGTGCAGGGCGTAGCCCCAGGCTGCCAGATAATTCCAGCGGGCGCCGCCGGAGGTCTTGGGGTTGGGGGTTATGACCGAGATGCCGGGCTTGATGAGGTCGCTCCAGTCCCTGATGTGTTTGGGATTGCCCTTGCGCACCAGAAAGACGATGGTCGAGGTGTAGGGAGAGCTGTTGTGGGGCAGGCGTTTCTGCCAGCCGGGCTTGATCAGCCCTTTTTCCTGGATGGCGTCGATGTCGTAGGCCAGGGCCAGGGTGACCACATCGGCATCAAGGCCGTCGATGACCGAACGGGCCTGTTTGCCGGAGCCGCCGTGGGACTGTTTGACGGTGACGTTCTGGCCGCTTTTTTTGTGCCAGTATCTGGCAAAGGCGTTGTTGAAATCCTGGTACAACTCCCGGGTCGGGTCGTAGGAAACGTTCTGCAGGGTGACGCCCGGCGCGGAAAATGCCGGCAAAGCTGTTGCAAGGGCTAACGACAGTACGGCGATGATGGTGACGAGCTTTCGTGGGTGCATGATCGTGTTACCTCCTATTTTTGTCTATAGAGTTTATAGAAATAAACTCCAAAATAATGCGCTGATGAGACGTTAATCCTCAACCTTTTCCAACTCCAGGACATAGTGGCCTTCAGCCGTTTGCCGCAGTCCCAGCAACTTGTGCCCCTCGGCCTTGAGGCTGCGGGGAACATTCTTGACCGGCTCCCCGTCATCCAGGAGGATCTGGGCCGTTTCTCCGGCCGCTATATCCTCCAGGGCCAGCTTGGCCTTGACGAAGTTCGTGGGACAACCGACGCCCCGCAGATCGATCACCTGCATGAGCATGCTCCTTTCATGATCGTATTCCCACCTGGGTCTCGATGACCTGGGGCGGTATGGTTGCCGTAACCGTGTTGTCGGGGAACTGCTGCCGCAGATGGTCGAGCAGGGCCTGGGGGCCTTCCTTGATGATCACATCCCCCAGCCTGATGCGGCCTAGGGCTTCGGCTTTTTCCTTGTACCACTCCAACACGGTCGAAATGAAATCCACCACCCGCTCTTCGGGGAGGAAGGTAGCGAACAGCGTGCCGACCAGGGGATTGCGCCCCCACTTGCCGCCGATGCGCACGGTGTAGCCGCGGCGTTTCTCGCTCCAGGCGCTGGTGGGGCAGACCTTGACGCAGTCGCCGCACCAGATGCAGCGCTCGGCGTCGAAAACCGGCTTGTTGTCCTCGCCCATGGTGATCGCCTTGGGGACGCAGTTCTTGGCGCACAGGCCGCAGCTGATGCAGGCGTCCTTGTCCAGTTGCGGGTAGATCGCGCCCTGGAAGCCGACGTCGTTGGTGGCCGACTTGGGGCAGTCGAAGGGGCAACCGGCAAAGGCAACCTTAAACTTGTGGTGGCCGGTGGCGGTGCCGAACAGCTTCTCATCCACCTCCAGGGCCGACTTCTGGGTGTCCACCAGGCCGTTGGGGTTGTACTCGCAACCGCCGCAGGCCACCGGAACGCGCACCCGCGCCCCGCAGGAGGCAACCTTCTGGGTCGCCTCGCCCAACTCCTCCACCACCACGTCGAAATCCTTGAAGTTGATATTGATCAGCTCGATGGATTGCCGCACGGAAAGATGGACAAATTCGCCGCCGTATTTTTCCGCCACTTCCGCAATCTTTTTCAGGCGGGGTACCGACATCCTGCCGCCGGGAACGCGCAGGCGCACGGTGAACAGGTCTTTGCCCCGCTCCTTGATGAACCCGCCGGATTTAAGATTGCTCAAATCTATCTTTGCAGGCTGCTGTGCCTTTGACATTGGTTTCACTCCTGAAAAAGTATGCTTTAAACCTATATTAAATACATAGACATTGTCAAGAATATTTTTATGCTTTATTACCGATTTGGTATTTAATCGTTTCGATCGGCTCAGGCTCTACGTTTCCGTCGTGAATCTTATAGGATTTCACGGCAGGGTCCGTGGGATCGGCCAACGAGATGATGACGTAGGAAACCAGCGGCGTGAGGGCCAGCTTGATATCCTCCTGGGACGGACGGGCCGGCGTCTCGGGGTGGGAGTGGTACACGGCCAGCATGGAGAGCCCCTTGGCCCGCAGATCCTTCACCACGCTGAACTGCTCCCGCGGCTCCATCATGAAATGCTCGTTGCTGGCGTCGGAGTTGGTCATGCGGTAGATCACAGATACGGTATCGTCCGTCCCGCCGAGAATCCCGCACACTTCCAGGGGGAATCCCTCGCGGGCATGGGCGATCAGGTCGTCGTAGACTGAAGCAGGGATTTTCAGCATGTTCAAACCTCGCAAGTTAAGAAAAGCGATCAAAAACGGTCTCTCACAGAGCACACAGAGGAATTCAAATTATAGAATCACAAATCTTTTCTCTATGTCTCTGTGAGCGAGTGAGAGAACGATTTTTTGCACTAGCTAATTTTTTAAATCGCACACCGTCAGGGCGTCCAGTTCGTCCTTTGCCTCGGTGATGGTCGGGTGTTCGCCGCAGAGCGGGCAGGCCGGGTTGCGTTTGAGCGGAATCTCCCGGAACTTCATGCGCAGGGCGTTGTAGGTGAGGAGGCGGTTGGTCAGCAGTTCACCCTTGCCCAGCAGGAATTTGATCGCCTCGGTGGCCTGGATGGTGCCCAGGACGCCGGGCAGCACGCCGATCACCCCGGCCTGGGAGCAGGTGGGGATGGCGTCCTTGGGGGGCGGCTCGGGAAAGATGCAGCGGTAGCAGGCCGATTCCCCCGGCCGCACGGTCATGGTCTGGCCGTCGAACTGCAGGATGCCGCCATGGGAGTAGGGGATGCCGGCCAGTACGCAGGCATCGTTGATCAGGAACTTGGCGGCGAAGTTGTCGGTGCCGTCGATGACAAAGTCGTAGTCGCGGATGATGTCCGCGATATTGGCCGCGTTGACCCATTCCTTATAGGTTCTGACCCGCACGGCGGGGTTGATGGCCTCCATCTTCTCCCGGGCCGATTCCACCTTGGGCTTACCCACGTCGGGGGTGAAGTGGATCACCTGGCGTTGCAGGTTGGACAGGTCCACGTCGTCCGCATCGGCGATACCGAGGGTGCCTATTCCTGCCGCTGCCAGGTAAAGGGCGATGGGCGCCCCCAGGCCGCCGGCGCCGATGATCAGCACGCGGCCGTCGAAGAGCCGCTGCTGCCCTTTGCCCCCCACCTCTTTCAGCATGATGTGGCGGGAATAGCGTTCGATCTGCTCGTCGGTCAGCATGGTCAGTGTCCTCCGCCCATGAAGTAGAGGAATTCCAGGGCGTCGCCGTCTTGTACCGGCGTGTTCCCGAAGGCGTCCCGTTCCAGGATCTCGCCCCTCAGTTCCACGGTAACGTACTGGCGCTGTGCCACATCCAGTTCCTCCAGCAGGGATTCTACGGTGCGGGCCGGGTTTTCTGCGAGGGTGGTTTCTTTTCCGTTGATAGTTATGTTCATGGCAGTTCTCCGTATCAGATGGCGTCCAACGCCTGAGTGAAATCGTCGATGATGTCCTGGGGGGCCTCGATGCCGACCGATACCCGGACCAGGTCTTCGCACACCCCCATGAGTGCCTTGTCCTCCGGGGGGTAATCGGCGCAGATGGTGCTGGCCGGGTGGATCACCAGGGTCTTGGCGTCGCCGATGTTGGCCAGGTTTTTAGCCATGCGCAGGGCGTTGATGACGCGGAAGGCCGTTTCCTTGGAGCCGGTGCCGAAGGTCAACAGCCCGCCGTAGCGGCCGCCGTACAGGCGGGTGGCGACCCCGTGGCCGGGGGCGTCCTCCAGGCCGGGGTAGTTGACCCACGCCACCTTGGGGTGTTGTGCGAGGAAGCGCGCCAGGGCCAGGGCATTGCTGCAGTGCCGCTCCATCCTCAGGGCCAGGGTCTGGATGCCCTCGGTCAGCAGGAAGGAGTTGAACGGCGCGGCGCAGGCCCCCACGTCTTTGTGCACCAGCTTGCGGGCGCGGGCGGTGAAGGCAAATTGCCGGTATTTTTTGTGAAAGGGTTCGAAATGGGGGAAACGGGCGGTGTTCCAGTTGAAGACGCCGCGGTCGATGATGACGCCGCCGATGGAGGTGCCGCTGCCGTTGATGTACTTGCTGGTGGAATGGATCACGATATCCGCCCCCAGTTTGGCGCCGTCGGCAAGATAGGGGGTGGTGACGGTGGCGTCCACGATCAGGGGGAGTCCCGCCTGGTGGGCGATCTCGGCCAGCCTGGGGAGGTCGGGCACATCCAGTTTGGGGTTGCCCACGGTCTCGACGAACAGGAGCCGGGTTCGGTCGTTGATGGCGGCCCGGACCGATTCCAGGTCCAGGGGATCGACGAAGCGGGCCGTGATGCCGAAGTTGGCGAGGGTATCGCGGAACAGGGAAAAGGTGCCGCCGAACAGGGAGGAGGATGCCAGAATCTCGTCGCCGGCCCGGACGATGGTCGTGACCGCGGTGGTGATGGCCGCCATGCCCGAAGCGGTCGCTATGGCCGTGCCGCCCCCCTCCAGCAGTGCCAGACGCCGTTCCAGGGCCTCGGTGGTCGGGTTGCCCAGGCGGGTATAGACCTGTCCGGCCGCCCGGCCGCGAAAGACATCCTCCAGGGCATCGGCTGTTTCGTAGGCAAAGGCGCTGGATTGAACGATGGGGACCGAGGTGGCGCCCGCAGGTCCCGGTTCCAGGCCGCCATGCACGAGCAGCGAATCAAAACGTAGTGGTGTTTCCATGTGATGTGTCTCCATAAAAAAATCCCATCTGATGTCAGATGGGATGGGTGTCACGAAGGATGGGTTTCGCAACCTCCACCTCATCTTTGCCGGTACCGGCAGGAATTAGCACCTGACGCCCTGGATGGGGCCGGTTGCTGTGGTTTCGTCGGGCCTTTCCCTCCACCACTCTCAATAAGGTCTGAGTTGTTATTCGATTGTCTTGAAGGCAATAGTTACAAACTACATATATTTTGTCAATAAATTTCTAGGATATATTTAGCATATTGGTGATGTATTTGTGGGAAAATTTTTCCATGAGGGGCGTTGCAATGGTTTTTTGGCTAATAACTAATAGCCATCACTCGGTAAAATTGTAACGTATTTTAGTGATAAATACGCCGCCGTCAGGGGGATGTGCTGCGGGGTGCAAGGCGCTTGAGCGAATGCTTGAAAAAACCAAAGGCCGGGGGGATGGTCCCCTCGGCCTTTGGTTGCCTGTTCAACGCGGCTAGTGCGTAGTGTGGGTTATTTGATTTTGGTCAGGGTGAGGTTGCTGCCATCGATTTTCAGGGAATCCTCGCGGAATTTTAGAAAAATGTCCTTTTTGAATTGGTCGATGATCTTGATCCTGCCGTCATTCTGAACCATCCAGGTGAAGGGGGTCTTTCCCATGGCGCTGGTGGAAGTGCCGGTGTGGTCATTGGAAAATTCGGCAACGAAATCGAAGCCCTCGGCCTTCCATGTGCCGTATATTTCGGACTCCGGCCTGCTGCACCCCGCCATGGCCGCAAGACCGATCAGCAAGAACAAAATGCACTTTTTCATCCGCTTTATTCCCCAAATTTTGAACAACAAGCAATGACAGCAGCAAAAAGTGAACGGATTTTTTGTTTGGCCCGGACGAAAAATGGCTGCCCAAGTTGGACAGCCATTTATGGTTTTCATTGGTGGGCGCTACTGGGATTGAACCAGTGACCCCTGCCGTGTGAAGGCAGTGCTCTCCCGCTGAGCTAAGCGCCCGAATGTTTCAATTGAATAACAGAGCCCGCGGTTTCTGTCAAGCCCCTCTGATCAAAAATTGCGTGGCGTCATGGAAGGCCGGGAAGAAAGGCGCACGTACCCGGAGGTGATTTTGCTTGTCATCCCGTGGCTATCATGCTATAAAATTCCGATTTCAATTCGCACGCCTCGGGTAATGAACCGGCGGTGTCCCTTGTGGCTTGCAGGGATTCAACGGGGCGGAGGAAAAACCAAAGGAGAAGAACATGTCAAGTATCAGCATGAAGGAACTGCTGGAGGCCGGCGTCCATTTCGGCCACCAGACCAAGCGTTGGAACCCCAAGATGAAACCCTATATCTTTGGGGCCCGTAACGGGATCTACATCATCGACCTGCAGAAGACCGTCCGTTATTTCAAATCCGCTTACAATTTCGTCAAGGAATCGGTCGAAAACGGCAACACCGTGTTGTTCGTCGGCACCAAGAAACAGGCTCAGGACTCGGTGGCCGAAGAAGCGACCCGTTGCGGCATGTTTTACGTCAACCAGCGCTGGCTGGGCGGCATGCTGACGAACTTCGCCACCGTCAAGCAGAGCATCGACCGTCTCAAACGGCTCGACGCCATGTTCGAGGACGGCACCGTCGACGCCTACACCAAGAAGGAGTCTCTCCAGTTCGATAAGGAACGGGAAAAACTCCAGAAGATCCTGGGCGGCATCAAAGGGATGAACAAACTTCCCGGCCTGATGTTCGTCATTGACCCCAAGAACGAAGAGATCGCCGTGCAGGAAGCCAACAAACTGGGCATCCCCGTTGTTGCCATCGTCGACACCAACTGCGACCCCGATCCCATCGATCACGTTATCCCCGGCAACGACGACGCCATCCGCGCCATTCGTCTGCTGAGCTCCAAAATCGCCGATGCTTCCATCGAAGGTGCCCAGGCCCGCAACGCCGCTCTTCAGGCCGACAGCGAAGGGACCGAGGAATTCGCCGCTGCCGAGGCGGTGGAAGAAGTCGCCGGCGAGACTGCCGAATAGGCACTCATTATACATTGATCCCCTGGTACGGGGAAGGAGGATATGATGGCTGTTACTGCTGCACAGATCAACGAACTGAGAAAATCGACCGGGGCCGGCATGCTCGATTGCAAGAAGGCCCTTGAAGAAAGTACCGGTGATTTCGAAAAAGCCGTGGATTACCTGCGCAAAAAGGGGCTGGCCGCTGCCGCCAAGAAGGCCGGCAGAGCCGCCACTGAAGGTGCTGTCGGTTGTTATATCCACGCCGGCGGCAAGATCGGCGTCATGGTCGAGATCAACTGTGAAACCGACTTCGTTGCCAAGAATGAAAACTTCCAGGTCTTCGTGAAGGACATCGCCATGCATATCGCCGCCGCCTCGCCCACCTGCGTGCGCCGCGAGGAAGTGCCTGCCGACGTTCTGGAGCGCGAAAAGGAAATCTATCGCGCCAAGGCCCGTGAAACCGGGAAGCCGGAAAACATCATCGAGAAGATCATCGAGGGGCAGGTCAACAAATTCTACGCCGATGTCTGTCTCCTGGAGCAGGCTTACGTCAAGGATACGGATAAAACCATAGAGCAGTACCTCAATGAAACCATCGCCAAGATCGGCGAGAATATGTCCATTCGCCGCTTTACCAAGTATGTCCTGGGCGAGGGGTTGGAAAAGAAGGAATCGGACTTTGCTGCCGAAGTGGCAGCAGCGGCCGGCATGTAATCAGACGCCGAAGCCGGCCGCCATGGCCGGCTTTTTTTTTACTCGCCGCCTTGGTATCATTTCAAATCTGACGACTTCATACTTACATCACATCAAGACGGGAGCAGACCATGAACAGGCCGTCATTTTCCAGAGTGCTCTTGAAGCTGTCCGGCGAATCGCTTGCCGGCGACCAGGGATATGGCATCGATCCGCTGACCATCAGCACCATCGCCCGGGAGATCAAAGAGGTCGTGGACTCGGGGGTCCAACTGGCGCTCGTGATCGGCGGCGGCAATATATTTCGCGGCCTGGCCGCCTCATCCAAGGGGATGGACCGTGCCAGCGCCGACTACATGGGCATGCTGGCCACCGTGATCAACTCCCTGGCCATGCAGGACGCCCTGGAGAAGGTGGGGGTTTCCACCCGCGTCCAGTCGGCCATCGCCATGCAGGAGGTGGCGGAACCGTATATCCGCCGGCGGGCCATACGGCACCTTGAAAAGGGACGGGTGGTGATCTTCGGCGCCGGCACCGGCAACCCGTACTTCACCACTGATACCGCGGCCAGCCTGCGGGCCATGGAGATCAACGCCCAGGTGATCCTCAAGGGAACCAAGGTGGACGGTGTCTACTCGGCCGACCCGAAGAAGGACGCCACGGCGGTCAAACTGCCGAAGCTTACCTATCTCGAAGTGCTCAAGATGGGGCTGCAGGTTATGGACGCCACCGCGACCTCGCTCTGTATGGACAACAACCTGCCGATTATCGTATTCGATCTGACCACCGAGGGGAACATCACGAAGGTCATCTGCGGCGAAGAAATCGGAACAATCGTACAAGGAGAATAGAACTATGCCAAAGGCCGTGATCGACGACATGAAGTCCCATATGGAAAAGACCGTCAGCGTTCTCAAGGTAGAATTCCAGAAGATCAGGACCGGCCGCGCCAGCACCGGCATTCTCGATGCGGTCAAGGTGGAGTATTACGGCAATCCTTCCGCCATTAGCCAGGTGGCAACCCTGGCGGTGCCGGAGCCGCGCACCATTACCATCTCCCCGTGGGAGGCCAAGATGATCGGCCCCATCGAAAAGGCGATCCTCAACGCCAACATCGGCTTGACGCCCTCCAATGACGGCAAGATCATACGCCTCAACCTGCCGCCGCTGACCGAGGAACGCCGCAAGGAGATCGTCAAGGATCTCAGGAAAAAGGCCGAAGAGGACAAGGTCGCCCTGCGCAACATCCGCCGCGACGCGATGGATAAACTGAAGAAGTTGGAGAAGGACAAGGCGGTCACGGAAGATGAATTGAAGAAGTATGAAAAGGATGTTCAGGACATTACCAAGAACTTCGAGACCAAGATAGACGAGGCCGTGGCCCATAAGGAAAAAGAGGTCATGGAAGTCTGATGGAGCCGCTCGAACCGGACAAGCTGCCCACGCATCTTGCCATCATCATGGACGGCAACGGGCGTTGGGCCCAGCAGCGCATGCTCAAGCGCATCGTAGGCCACCAGCGCGGGGCCGAGACCATCAAGATGGTGGTGGAGCAGGCGTCCCTTCTTGGGATAAAGTACCTGACTCTTTTCGCCTTTTCCTCGGAAAACTGGTCCCGTCCCGCAATGGAGGTCAAGGCGCTGATGGCGCTGCTCAAGAAGTATATCCGCCAGGAAACGGCGCGCATGATGCGCAAGAACATCCGCTACAATGTCATCGGCAACCGCGGCGATCTGCCCGATGATGTCAATGCGACCCTGGAAGACGCCATTCGCGAGACGTCCGGCAATACCGGCATGGTGCTGACCCTGGCGCTTTCCTATGGCGGCCGCCAGGAGATCAGCATGGCGGCGAACCGGCTGGCCCGGGACGTGGCGGCCGGGAAAATCAAACCGGACGACATCACGATGGAGCTCTTCTCCGGTTATCTCGATACCGGGGGGCTGCCCGACCCCGACTTCCTGATCCGCACCAGCGGCGAAATGCGCATCAGCAACTTCCTGCTGTGGCAACTGGCCTACACCGAGCTGTATTTTACCGAAACCTACTGGCCCGATTTCACCATCAACGAGTTCCACAAGGCTCTGGCCGACTTCCAATCCCGTGAACGGCGTTTCGGCAAAACCAGCGACCAACTACTGAATAGGGGTTCCTTATTAAACGCCTGATCTCAGCGCTTATCCTCCTGCCGGTCCTGATCCTGACCATTCTCAAGGGCGGCCCGCTGTTATTCGCCTGCCTGCTGGCCATCTTCGTCTTCATCGGCATCCATGAATTCTACCGCATGGCCCTCCCGGCCAGGACCGTCGAGGTGTGGCCGGCAGCCGTCTGCGGAACGCTCTTCATTTTCATCCCCTTTTTCGGCAATGATCGCCATCTCCTCGCAGGGGTCGCGCTCCTGTTTTTGGGCTTTGCCCTCCTGTTCCTCTTCCGTATCCGGGAGGTGGCCGATGCCGCGCGGGAGATCGCCTATGCCATGCTGGCGTTTCTCTACATCCCGTTTTTGTTGATGCACCTGGTCGCGCTGCGCCAGACGGCCTACGGCATGCAATGGCTCCTGGTCATCATGCTGATCGTCATGACCAACGATTCTGCGGCATATTACACCGGCAGCGCCTTCGGCAAGCACCCCCTCTACCCGTTGGTCAGCCCCAAGAAAAGCGTCGAAGGGGCTCTGGGCGGGCTCGTCGGCAGCATTGCCGGCACCCTGATCGCCAAGTTCAGCTTCTTCCCCCAATTGAGCTTTCGGGATGCCCTGGTGACGGCCCTGTTCATCGGCGCCCTCGGGCAGGCCGGCGATCTGTTCGAATCATTACTTAAACGCAGTTTCGGGGTCAAGGATTCCGGTGCCATCATCCCCGGCCACGGCGGCGTGCTGGACCGTCTGGACAGCATCATCTTCGCCGCGCCGGCCCTCTATTACTACGTCATCTATTTTTTCAAGGGATAGCTCTATGAAACATCTTACCATTCTCGGTTCAACCGGTTCCATCGGCGTCAGCACTCTGGAGATCGTCGCCGCGTACCCCGACCGTTTCCGTGTGGTCGCCATGACCGCCGGCCGCAATCTCGAACTGTTCGCCCGGCAGATCAAAGCGTTCTCGCCGCGCATCGCCGTGGTCGCCGCCCAGGAGGATGTCCCCCGCCTCAGGGAAATGTGTTCCGGGGTGACGGTGGAGATTCTGGGAGGTGTCGAAGGCCTGATCGCCGCGGCCACCGCCGGCGAGACGGAGATGGTGGTGGCCGCCATCGTCGGCGCCGCCGGTCTGGTGCCCACCGCCGCCGCCATCCGGGCCGGCAAGGATATCGCCCTGGCCAACAAGGAAACCCTGGTCACCGCCGGGCATCTCTTTATGAACATGGTCGCCGAGTACGGCGTCAAGCTCTATCCGGTGGACAGTGAGCACAGCGCCGTGTTCCAGTCCATGGAAGGGCATCGTAGCGAGGATATCACGCGGCTCATCCTGACCGCTTCGGGCGGTCCGTTTTTGACCACGCCGACCGAGCAACTGGCCGGCGTCACCGTGCGGGATGCCCTCAATCATCCCAACTGGAGCATGGGGCGCAAAATCACCATCGATTCGGCAACCATGATGAACAAGGGGCTGGAGGTACTGGAGGCGCGCTGGTTGTTCGGCGTGCCGGTGGAGAAGATCGACGTCAACATCCACCCCCAGAGCATCATCCACTCCATGGTCGAATACGTGGACGGCTGCGTCATCGCCCAGTTGGGCACGCCCGACATGAAGGCCCCCATCGCCTACGCCCTGTCGTATCCGGAACGGGTGGCAACCGGCGTCAAACCGCTCGACCTGACCGCTCTGCCCGGGCTGACCTTCTTCAGGCCTGACCGGGAAAAATTCCGCTGCCTCGGCTTGGCCTATCGCGCCATCAAGGACGGGGAGAGCATGCCGGCCGTGATGAATGCCGCCAACGAGATCGCCGTGGAGGCGTTCCTGGAGGGGCGGCTCGGTTTCATGCAGATCGCCCAGGTCATTGAACGGACCATGGACGCCCATGAGGCCCATAACCTGAAATCCATCGAAGAGGTGCTGCTGGCCGACCGCTGGGGACGCGATCGGGCGCGCGAGATCTGCCGGGGAATGGTGAACTGACATGATGATCGTCTATGCCGTAATCGTCCTGGGTGTGTTGATCTTCGTTCACGAATTCGGGCATTTTCTGGTGGCCAAGCTGTTCAACGTCCGGGTGGAAAAATTCTCCCTCGGCTTCGGCCCCAAGCTGGTGGGCAGGAAGATCGGCGAAACGGAATACCTGGTCTCCGCCTTTCCCCTGGGCGGTTACGTCAAGATGTTCGGCGAAGGGGGCTTCATCGAGGGGGGGGAGTCGCACCATCCCGCTTCTGAAGATGGGGAGGAAAGCGGCGCCGCGGATGCCGGCGAGAGTGCCGCTGTTCCGAGGGAGTTGACGGAGGAGGAAAAAAGACGTTCCTTCGCCCATAAGCCACCTCTGGCGAGGATCGCCATCGTAATGGCCGGTCCGGTCTTCAATCTGGTCTTTGCCTGGGTTGCCTTTATCGTGCTCTGCATGCTGGGCGTGCCCTCCATCACCCCCAAGATCGGCGAGGTCTTGAAGGACAAGCCGGCGGCAAAGGCCGGGATTCAAAAGAACGACGTCGTAACCGCCATCAACGGTAAGGCCATTACCCATTGGGAAGAGGTCGCCGAGGCGATTGCCGCGGCCAAGGGCAAGCCGGTTGTGGTGGCGATAAAGCGCAACGCTGCGGACCTGCAGTTCACCATCGTACCCGAACCGCGCATCAGCAAGAACCTGTTCGGCGAGAAGGTCAGCGGCTTCGCCATTGGCGTGGCCTCGGCCGGTGAGGTCGTCACCGAGCATTTCGGCCCCCTGCAGTCGGTTGTCAAGGGGACGGCCCAAACCGGCAAGGTAATCGAGATCACGGTCATGTCGCTGGTAAAGCTGGCCCAGCGTGTCGTGCCGCTGGATACGCTCGGCGGCCCGATCATGATCGCCAAGATGGCCGGTGAGACGGCCCAGGCCGGCGGCTCCAGCTTCCTGGCCTTCATGGCGCTGCTCAGCGTCAATCTGGGGGTGCTCAACCTCCTGCCGGTGCCGGTTCTTGACGGCGGGCATCTCTTTTTCTTCTTTTGGGAGTTGGTATTCCGCCGCCCGGTCAGCCAAAAGGCACGGGAATATGCCCAGCAGGTCGGTCTGATGCTGCTCTTGGGACTGATGGCGCTGGCATTCTACAACGATATCATCAGGTATTTCGTCGGGCAGGGGTAGTGAATGGCGGAGCCTGACGCCTAAGCCTGTTCCAAGGCGACGGCAACCATGAACCAATCCTCATCCGAGGCGGCAAAGCGAAGCGCCATTGCCTCCGGCTTGTTGGTGAGGGCGATGGCGTACCGTTTCCCGGTGACCACCGATGGCGTCGAGAGCCGAATATCCAGCCCGCTGTTGGTCAGGTGCTGTTTGAAGGAACCGGCAATCATGTTGGCGACCTCTCCCAGTGCATCCTGGATATCGTCATCAGCGGCCCCACCAGCTTCCTTGCCAAGCATGCTGGTGGTGATGTTGTGGGCCAATTCGTCGGGAACGTGCAGGCTGATGAGGCCGTTGTAGGTGCCCGCCAGGCCGACCAGGGCGCTGGTGCAGCCGGAAAAATGGTTCACGGGGTCGATCTCCAGCGGGAGATGCAGCAGATCGTCCATGCCGATCATGGTGCTGAATACCTCTTTGACGTCCCGAACGAGTTGTTTTGCCAACACATCTTCAGTCGTATGAAGTCTCTCCAACAAGACCGATGAAAATCCCATGTCTTCCCTCCCCGTAACAAGATGAAGCACTCACTGTCACTCGCCGCCGCGTCTGTGCGGGATGGGGACAGTCTATTGCACTACTTCTCATAGTTAGCAGGTTGGATGCCAATATTGATAACGTAATAATTGCGGTGTGTTATGAGTTGGCGAGCTCGGGGAAGTGTACCCGCAGGGGACATGGTGTGTCCTCTGGGTACGGTTGCGGAGGTGAGGCGGGCCACCCCTGGCCCGCGTGCACTGTTATGAGGCTGGCCTCTTCGATGGGGCGTAGCAGCGCATCCGCATCCATTGGATGAGACGACTCGTTATCTGGGAAAATCTCATATTATAAAAATGTGATGTTATTGATGCACCACCATGTACCTTTCTGTCGAACCGTGACACGGGCAGGCATACGCCTTTTCCCGAACGCATCCGCTGCCGCGCATAACGGCGCAATTGGGTGCCCTCAGATGTGTTTGCTCGATTCTGACATATTTTAATCACATTCCTGGTCTAAATTGCATCGCGGGTACACCGAATCCGTTCGTGCGGTTGGACGTTTTGGGGCAACTGAAGATCGCGTTCAGTTGCCTGTGTCCCCCCGGTTCTTTCCCCAAAGACAGCGCAATCCCATTCAACGGCACGATCCGCATTTCACATGCAAAATACTAATTCAAAGAGGACGACATGGTTATGGTCCGGGATGTAATGAAAACGGCACTCTTGATTCTTGCTCTTTTGGTATCGGCTTCGTGCGGCAGCGGCGAAAGCAGCGGCACGAGCGCCACACCGACATACCCCCGCTTTGCCTACGCCGCAAACTATAACGACGGGACGGTTTCCATCTATAGCGTCAATGCCTCAACCGGCCAGCTGCGCCATAGCGGCTATGTGGCTGCCCAGACGCATCCTCGTGCCGTAACCGTTACCCCCTCCGGCAAATTCGCCTATGTCGCTAATTACGGTTCCAACAGTATTTCGGTCTACACCGTCAACCAGACCACCGGGGGCCTGACCGCCGGGACCGCCGTGACCACGGGCACGGCTCCCCTGTCCGTAACCGTCGACCCCTCGGGTAAATTCGCGTACGTGACCAATAGCGTCGACAACACGATTTCAGCCTACACCATCAATCAGACTTCCGGGGCTCTGAGTGCACGAGCCGACGTGGCTACCGGCGCAACCCCCTCCTCTGTGACCATCGCCCCCTCCGGCGACTTTGCCTATGTAGCCAACAGCGGAAACAATACCATCTCGGTCTATACCATCAATCAGGCTACCGGGGCGTTGACCGCAGGAGCCCCGGTGGCCGCCGGTACGACACCCGTCTCCGTGACCGTCGCTCCTTCGGGCAAATTCGCCTATGTAGCCAACAGCGGAAACAACACCATCTCGGTCTATACCATCAATCAGACTACCGGCGGCTTGACTGCGGGGACCGCAGCCCTCACCGAGGTGACCCCTACGGCCGTGACCGTCGATCCCACGGGCAAGTTCGCCTATGTGGCCAACTATGATTCCAACACCATTTCGGTCTACACCATCGATCAGACCACGGGGGGCCTGACCGGGGGAACGTCGGTGGCCGCAGGGACGAACCCCGCCTCCGTCATGGTGGATCCTTCGGGCAAGTTTGCCTATGCAACGAGCTTCAATTCCTACGCCATCCCGGTCTATGCCATCGACCAAACCACCGGCGCCTTAAACGCCGCAGGAACGGTCTCCACCGGCAGCGGCCCCGTTCAGGTGGCCATGGTATCCGGGACCGCTGCCGTCACCTATGTGCCGAAATTCGCCTATGCGGCGAATTATGCTTCGGACAGTATCTCGGTCTATGGCATCAATGAGAGCAGCGGAGCCTTGACCGCCGGGGCGGCTGTGGCTGCCGGGACAGGCCCCTACGGCATCGCCGTCGATCCTGCCGGGAAATACGCCTACGTGGCAAACCGCTCGTCCAATAATGTCTCCGTGTATGCCATCGACCAGACCACGGGTGCCTTGACCGCCGGGACGGCGGTTGCTGCCGGCACTGAGCCGCGTTCCATCGTCGTCGATCCCTCGGGAAGATTTGTCTATGTGGCCAACTACGGTGCCAGTACCATTTCGGTCTACACCATCAACCTGACCAGCGGCGCCTTGACCGCCCTGGCGACGGTTTCTGCCGGAACGGATACCAACCCGGTCTCGATTGCCGTGGACCCCTCGGGAAGGTTTCTCTATACGGCCAACTATACCTCTTTCACGATCTCGGCCTATGCCATCGATCGGACCACCGGGGGCTTGACCGCCAGTGGGACGGCGGCAGCGGCAGGCACGAATCCTGTCTCGGTTGTCGTTGATCCCACCGGGCGCTTCGCCTATGCGGCCAATAGCGGCTCCAACACCATCTCGGTATTCACCATCACCCAAACCACCGGGGCGCTGGTCAAGGTAACGGATGTGGCTGCGGGCACGAGCCCCTCTTCCGTCGCCGTCGATCCCACCGGAAAGTATTTTTATGCGGCCAACTACGGTTCCGACACCATCTCCTCCTATACCATCGGCCAGTCTACCGGTGCGCTGACCGCCGGTACGACCGCGGCTTCCGGTAAAGAGCCCCGCTCGCTGGCTATCGATCCCTCGGGAACGTTCGCCTATGCGGCCAACTACTACGGCAACTCCATCTCCCGGTACACCGTCAACCAGACGACCGGGGCGCTGGCCGCAGGGACGGCCACGGTGGCCACGGCGTCGTCCCCCATCTCCCTCGTCGTCAGCGGCACGGTCCAATGATGTTTGCATCTTCCGGCGATGCTGAAATGTGTAAAATGGGCAGAAAAGAAGGAAACGTGACGGGAATGTGGCAAAAATGGGAAAATATATACCGGTAGTGATACAGCCGAGACTTGTTATGGTAATAGTGTGTACAACATTAAACTAGTATCACCTTGTGAAACATATTTGTGGGGAAATACCTATGACTAAAAAAATACTTATTGTTGAAGATGAGCTTAAGCTTGTCGATGTACTAAAAGATTATCTGTATCTTGCCGGATTCGAAACAGCTAGTTTGTTCAATGGTGCTGAAGTTGCGTCTTGGGTGAAAGATAATGGACCGAGCCTCGTACTGCTCGACCTGATGCTGCCCGGGCGTGACGGTATAGATATCTGCAAGGAGATCAGAACCTTTTCCAATGTGCCGATCATTATGATGACCGCACGTATTGATGAGGTGGATCGTTTGCTCGGGCTCGAACTCGGCGCCGATGACTATATCTGCAAGCCGTTCAGCCCGCGGGAGGTCGTCGCCCGGGTCAAGGCGGTTCTGCGCCGCATGGGCGACGAACAGACCACGCAGGCTGCCGGGCTTATGCTCGATGAATCGCGCTATCGGGCCACGCTTGCCGAACACGAACTCTGCCTCACCGCTGTTGAATTCAAACTGTTACAGTTTTTGGCGGCAAAGCCGGGACGAATTTACAGCCGTCAGCAACTCATGGAACAGATTTATCTCGACCGCCGCGTTGTTAGCAGCCGTACCATCGACAGCCACATTAAAAAGTTGCGCAAGAAGATTGCAGGTGCCAATCCCGACACGGAGTTTATCCACTCGGTCTACGGCGCCGGCTACAAATTCGAGGCCGCATGATCTTTTTTACCGTGGCATTTACCACAGAAAGGTTACGGAAACAGCACTAATGAAACGAATCATCTGTCACATTATTCTCTGTATTCCATTGGCCGGCTGCTCTCTGTTCAGAAGCCCTCCCGACACAAGGACGGTAGCGCTCATGCCCTTCTTTTCTACCGCCAGTTCCAAAAGCATCGGCCAGGAGGCCGCCGACCGCGTAGCGTTGGAGCTGGTGGCCAAGGGATATGTCGTTATTGATCGCAGCACCGCTACTGCCTTGGTGAATGAAACAAAGTTCTACGGCTCGGGCCTGAGTGACGATATGCGGAACGCTCTGCAGTCCCGTAATATCGCTGCAGTGGTTTTCGGCAGCGTCAATGATTTCAGTTGCGAGACGATCCGGTCCCCCTCGCTGGTGGCCAGTCTGGCCAGCAATATGGACAAGAAAAACCGCTGCACCGTTTCCCTGACCGCCAAGATAGCCGATACCACAACCGGCAGGCTGCTGTGGGGAGTAACCATCAACGACACCTCCGAGGGGGTGAACCTCACCGCCATGGAACTCATGAAGTCTTTGATCCGCAAGGCCGATATCAAGGAAACACTCCCCCCATCCCTGAACGAGCAAGCGAAACCCGAGTGAGTATGCCGGCAGGGGAGGCGGTCTGAGGCCGTTGCCGCGGAAGGCGGTGCCCCTGCCCGGCGAGATGAGCAAGTACATGGTACGGTCATGCTAAAAGTATATCTGAAAGATTGCCTGCCGGATTTTGTGAGGGAACTGGAGCGTCTGCTCCTCGAGGAAGACAGACCTGAACTTGCCTGCCAAGTGAGGGACATGCCGGTCGATGTGCGGCGATGCGTGATCGGTGGGGGATTTTGCGCCATGCTCTGTACGGGGCTGCAGCCTTCGAAAGGATGGGGAACGGGGCAGACCACGATTGCATTGGCCCCTAAACAGGGCAATATCCTGGTTGACGTAATCGCTGGCGAGATTATCGCTGTCGAGGTTTTTTGCCGCAAAGACGTCTACGAAAAAATGGTGCAGATGCAGTATGTATATGCGCAACCGGGGAACGCCTCTGAAAGCGTATCTTGCGGTGGCGGCCCGCCGGCGGGGTGATGATGCCGGGAGACCACGGCAACGGATAGACAGGAGGTTCGATGAAAGCACCCAAAACCCGTAAAATCGTTTCAATGATCGTGATCTCTGCCACAATTTTGAGTGCCATTCCCGCTGCTGCGGTTGACCAAGCCCTTCAGGAAACGCTCCAGGATGCCCTCTACGGCGTCATGATCGGCACGTTGGTCGGCGGCGCGACCGTCGCTTTATCCAAGAAACCGGCGAAACACCTTGTCAACTTTGGAGTAGGTGCCGGGTGCGGCGCTATCGGCGGCACCATCTTCGGTTTGGCAAAAGCGGTCAAGACGCTGGCTGAAATTGAAGACGGCACAATCAAATTTGCCATGCCCACCATTGTCCCCGAGGTTGTCGATTCGCCCACAGCCTCCAACAACGTTGCCCTCTCTGTCGGTCTCCTCCGCATAACATACTAAAAAAGACCCATGTGCCCCCAGTCCCGGCCTTCACGGCGTCGCCGCCGGAATACGGTTCCGGCGGCCGCTGCGCCACGCCTGTGGTTTTTGCCCGGAAACTTCTGACGAGGGGCGTACAGCGACTGCAGACTGGGCGGGAGAATGGGCCGCAACGGGTCAGGGACGGTAAAATGCCTTGCGACCGATCTTGAGCATTTGGGAAGCCTTGGATTTGTTGCCGTTGCACCGCTCCAGGGTGATGGCCAGAATGCGTTTCGTCAACGTATCGAGTGAGAGGGTCTCGCCCGGCACCGTCAGGGTATAGGTGACGCTGTCGCCAACGTTGCCGCCATGGGCGGCACCAGTGGAGCCTGCCGGATCGATCCCCAGATGGGCGGGACGGATCGGCTCTCCGTCCGTGAGGATGGCTGCGCGTTCCAGGCAGTTGCGCAACTCGCGGACGTTGCCCGGCCAGTGGTAGTTGAGCATGGCTTCCATGGCCTTTGGGGAGATGCCGGGCAGTGCCTTGCCCAGATGCTGGCGCAGATGGTCGAGCACATGTTCGCAGAGCAGGGGGATGTCGTCCTTGCGGTTCCGCAGGGGGGGGATGGTAAGCGGAAAAATGTTGATCCGGTGGTAGAGATCCTCGCGGAAGCGCCCGGCAGAGACCCACTCGGCCAGATTGCGGTTGGTGGCTACGATGACCCGGCAGTCGGCGGGAAGCGGGGCGTTGCTCCCGATTTTTTCGAAAACGCGCTCCTGGAGGACCCGCAACAGCTTGGCCTGGAGCGGCAGAGGCATGTCGCCGATCTCGTCGAGCAGGAGGGTTCCCCCACGGGCCAGGCTGAACTTGCCTTCCCGATCACGGTCGGCACCGGTGAAGGCTCCCCGCACATGGCCGAAGAGTTCGCTTTCCAAGAGGTGTTCGGGAATAGCGGCGCAGTTTACCGCGACAAAATTGGTGGGGAGCCCTTTGCCGGCAAAGTGGATGGCTCGCGCCAACACCTCTTTGCCGGAACCGCTTTCGCCGTAGATGGCTATGGTCGTCTGGCGTACCGCAGCCACCTTGGCCGCCAGCCGCAGCATCTCTTTCATCGACGGATTGACGGTCACAATGCTTTGAAAGGTGAATGGTTCTCCCAGGAGCCCTTTGATCTGTTCATTTTCGCGGACAATATGGTGGTAGTCGAGGGCATGTTGGGTGGTGATGCGTAACATATCGGGATTGATGGGCTTCTCAAGGTAATCGTAAGCACCGCGCCGCATGGCCTCGACAGCGCTCTCCACACTGCCGTTTGCCGTTACTACGACGACCGGTATCCCTTTGTGCCGCTTCCCGATCTGCTCGATGAGTTCCAGGCCATCCATTTCATGCATGACCAGGTCGGAGATGACCAGATCGATCTGGCGTCGCTCCATGATGTCCAGGGCTTCCGCACCGCTGAATGCGGCTACGGGAGCGAAACCAGCCTCGCCGAGCTGGGTTTCCAGCATGCGAACGCTCAGTTCATCGTCGTCAACAATGAGGATTGTCGGGACCGTCATTGGCAACACGCCTGAAAGATTAACATGATTATATCGCCCTCATCAAATTTCATACGATAACATCGCCCGATGACAAGGAAATCTTCCTCTTTCCCCTGCAGTTCACGCTTCCCCGGCGGTTTGTCCGGCCGGCGGCCTTTAGCCGGAAATCCGCAACCCCAACTGGCTGATCGTTTTACGGACCTTCTCCGGCTCAACAGGCTTGACCAGATAGGCTGACGACTGAACCGCCAGCATGGACTGCATGACATCCTGGGGAGTATTGAGGGCCGTCAGCATGACGATCTTGACCTGCTTGTCCGTCGGCAGGGCCAGTCCTTTCTCCAGCTTCCTGATCTCTTTGCCGGCGGTGATCCCATCCATGTCCGGCATGACGATATCCAGCAGGATAAGCTCATAGGGGGCGCCCTCCGTCATGGCTGCCTGGAACTTTTCGACCGCATCCCGGCCGCCGCCGGCGGTGTCGACGACGGGAACGTTCTCCAGGTACTGGGCGACGATCTCGCGTCCCAATTCGTCATCGTCGACGACAAGGCATTTTTTGAGCTCCATGTCATTCCTCCTCTGTGAAATCCGGCCCGCTCGGGTCGGGCCGGTTATAAGCCTTCAGCGGTCAGGCGCACGAAGGCATCATATTCGTTGTTGAGACTGGGGAGCAGGTCGAGCGCCTCAACCGGTCGCTTTTCCCGGGCGGCCTCTTCGATGCGCCGGGCGATGTCCTGGATTCGCGGCGCTCCGATATTGCCGGCAGCCCCTTTGATGGTGTGGGCGTTTAGCCGCATCCCTTCACTATCACGATTCTCCGCGGCCGCGAGAAGTTTCTCCAGGTTGCCGTCCATCCCCTTGCGGAACAGCGCCACAAACTTACCGATCAGTTCGGTCTTCCCCCCCAGGCGGGAAAGCAACCCAGCGCGGTCGAATACCGGCAGGTCCGGTTCAGAAGTCTTCCTGGGGACGGGTGATCCCGAACCGTGCTCTTGGGGAGCGAGGGGGAGGCCGCACTGCTTGTGCAGGGCGAATTCAAGTTCAGCAGCTTTGAATGGTTTGGAAAGGTACCCGTCCATACCCGCGGCCAGACATTTCTCCTGATCTTCCCGGCCGGCATAAGCCGTCAGGGCGAGGATGGGACATTTCCGGCCGGCAGCCTTCTCCAGCTCCCGGATTTGACGTGTAGCCTGCAAGCCATCCATGACCGGCATCTGGACATCCATCAGGATGGCGTCGAAATGCCCCGCGGCATAGGCCGCGACAGCCTCCCGGCCATTGGCGGCCAGGGTGACCCGGTGTCCCTGCTTTTCGAGGATGGCCAACGCCAGCAGCCGGTTGACCTCCACATCGTCGGCCACCAGGATGTCAAGGCGGGCCTGCTCCTCCGGCAGGGGGCGGCGGGCGGTCGGCAGCTGCTGCGCTGCGCCCCGGCCGGTCAGAACCTCCAGGATGGCGTCCCGCAGTTCATCGTGTATCCACGGTTTGGCGAGATACCCGCCGACCCCCAGCCGGCGGCATTGTTCGGCGTCGCCGCGCATCCCGGCGTTGGTCATGACGATCATCGAAAGGCCGGCGCGGCCGGCCTCTCGAAGCTGTTCGACCACGCCCCAGCAATCCGCACCCAGGGTCTGCAGATCGACCAGCGCCAGCAGGGGGCGTTTGGATGCGTCACTCAGGCGGCGGACGAGTTCCAGCGCCTCCGTTCCATCGGCAGCGCCAAAAGGCCGCATGCCCCATGCGGTCAGGTATTGGGCCAAGGTGCGCCGGTTCAACTCGATCTGTTCCACCACCACGACGTGCCGGTCCAGCAGTTCGACCGGTTCCGGCCGGGGCGGTCCGTGCTGCTGGACCTGGAGGCGGGCGGTGAAGTGAAACGTACTCCCCTGTCCCGGCGTGCTGTCGACCCATATTGTGCCCCCCATCAGTTCCACGATCCGCCGGGAGATGGTCAGGCCGAGGCCGGTGCCGCCGAAACGTTTGGTCGTGGACGAATCGGCCTGTTCGAACATGTTGAAGATCCGTTCGCAGGCTTCCGGGGCGATTCCGACCCCCCGGTCCGAGACGGAAAATTGGAGCAGCGCCTGATCGCCATCGTCTGTCAGGAGGTTGGTGTGAACGACGATTTCCCCCCGGTCCGAAAATTTTATGGCATTGCCCACGAGATTGACCAGGACCTGCCGTAGTTTTCCGGCATCGCCGATCAAGGCGTCGGGCACGTTTATTTCCGGGACGCAGAGCAACTCCAGTTTTTTGTCGGTCGCCTTGGGCGCCAGCGAACGCAGCATCTGCCCGATAACCGTGCGCAGCAGGAAGGGTGAATGGTCGAGTACGGTCTTGCCCGCTTCTATCTTGGAAAAATCAAGAATATCGTTGATGATGAGCATCAGGCCGTCGGCCGAATCCATGATGGCGCGGTGGAACTGCCGCTCCTGGGCGGGGGCGAGCCCGCCGGTGAGCAGGAGATCGGTCATCCCCATGATGCCGTTCATGGGGGTTCTGATCTCGTGGCTCATGTTGGCAAGAAAGGCGCTCTTGGCGCGGCTGGCTTCTTCTGCCTGTTCACGGGCGATGGCCAGGTCGTGTGTCCGCTCCAGGACCTTCTCTTCAAGGGTGACCATATTTTCGTGCAGCTTGGCGTTGAGCGTGGTGCTCTCCAGGGCGTGGGCGCAGGTGTACAGTACGATGGAGATGGCGTTGAGAGCCGCCGCATCCACCGAGGTCGAATCTCCGGGCAGGATGGCCGCGAACATCCCCAGGATGCGGGAACGGGTGGCGATGCTGTGCAGGAGCAGGGTCCGGTTGTCGGCAAGGGGCACCAGGATGGCTTGGTTGCGGTTCAGAGCCCAGGCGAAGGTCCCGTCCATGATCTTTGCGTCGATCTCGGATTGAATCTCGTTCCGGGCATCCCCGGGTTCCCAGGATGCCAACTCGAAGCTGCCATCCTCCGTCGCCTCAAGGCACCCCATTTCCAGGCTCACCAGGATTCTGCGGACCTGAACCTGGGTAGCCTGGAAAATGGCGGAAAAGTCCTTGGCGCGGTTGAGGTCGCCCTGGAAATCCAGACTCGACGCGAGCATGTCCAAAATCGACATGTAACGCCGGTTTGCCTCTTCCAGAAATTGGACCCGCTCCTGGAGGAATTCAAGGGAAAGGGGGGGGCTTTTTGCTTTCATTGCCCCTCCATCAGAATATCGAAGGTTTCCTCGATCTGCGGTTCCGACTGTTTCAGGATCGTCGCCAGGATGTTGACCGGCATGCCGAGGCGATCCCAGGCCGCCGGATCCAGGGGAGAGACGCACCACTCGCCGCTGGCGCCGAACTCGAAGGCCTGGCAGACGATTTCCGCCAGGTGGACGATGGCTGATTCCAGGGGGAACTGGGCCGCGGAGCGGGGGGCGTGGTGACATGCCACCGGTTCGAAAATGTTGGCCGGAAGCTTCCATGCCTGCAACAGCGCCCCGCCCAGGTCGGCATGGTCGAAGCCCAATTGGTCCCGCTCGGTATGGTGGTAATGCTCCTGGCGCGACCGGCTGAGCGCCAGCACCTCGCCGGCCGTCTCCGGTATGGCGGCGCACAGGATCAATTGCCCCACATCGTGGAGGATTCCGGCCACGAAGAACCGCTCCACATTACTTTCGCGCAGGCAGGTCGCCAGATTGCGGGCGATGATGCCGCAGGCGATGCTGTGCCGCCAGAATAAGGCCATATTCATCAAATCGTCGGGGATACCCTTGAACACGCCCATGGCCGAGGCGGCAAACGCCAGGTCGCGCAACTGCTGGGTACCGATGATGGTCACCGCCTTGGTGATCGAATCAACCCGGGAGTAATAGCCGAACAGCGGGCTGTTGGCGAGTTTGAGGATGCGTGCGGTGAGGCCCTGGTCCTCGATGATGATCTTGGCGATATCGGCGATGGAACTGCGGGGGTGATTGATGGCCTCGTTGAAGCGTTCGTAGAAATAGGGGAGGGAGTAGATCGTCCGCGTCTGCTCCACGAGCCGCTCCAGGGTGATGGGTGCGCGTTCAGCAAAGCTCATGGGTGGCCTTTCTCAACGCTGCGAGGCGGAGCAGTTCGCGCATGACCGGGTGCTGTAGGTCACTGTTGCCAAAAAGCGGTTCAAGCGACGCCATGGCGGCATCCAACTGCTCGTGGGTGATCTCTGCGGGGAGGTGGCTATTCGGGTCGTCGTCCTCCATCCCGACGATGTTGACCTCCATCACCCCCCAGGTCCGCAACACCACAAGATGCTTCTGGCTCAACTCCACGCCCGCACCCAATAACAACCTGCCGGTGCGGTCGTGAACATCGCTTGCCAGGGTCATCCCCGCTTCAAGATTGTCGATCTGGGTCAATCCCATGAGCCAAACATCTCCGGAAAAACCGACGAAACCTAGCAACACACCGTTTGCGGGATTCCGGCAATTTACGTCGAATCAAGAATTACAACAGTACTTATATAGCATTCTGCTCCAGGTAACTCAAGTTATTGGCTCGGTTTCGGGTCGCATATTTTTGTGTTGACAGGATCATGGCGGGTCCCTTATATTGAATTTCAAGTTCAAAAGGGAGGGCGGGATGATCCTCGAAAAGAAAAAGGCTTTCAATGCGTTTGCCGCGGCCAAGGGACTCCGCTCCACCCGCCAGCGGGACATCATCCTGGACTTTTTTCTTGCCACCCGCCAGCACGTCAGCGTCGAAGAGTTGTACCTGAAGATCAAGGCCAGCCATCCCGGCATCGGACATGCCACGGTGTACCGCACCCTCAAACTGTTCACCGAGGCCGGCTTGGCCCGCGAGATTCTGCTGAACGACGGCCAAACCCGCTATGAACACGTGTCGGCGGGCGAGCACCATGACCATCTGGTCTGCACCGGGTGCAACACGATCATCGAGTTCGAGGATGAGACCATCGAGAAACTGCAGAAGGAGATAGCGCTACTCCACGGTTTCATGATCAAGAGTCATAAGCTGGAACTCTACGGACTGTGCGCAGCATGCAGGGCTAAGCACTAATTTTTTTTGCCATATATTTGAAATTGAAAATCAAAAGCATAAAGGATGGAGTAATGGCGACATGCTGCGGTAAACAGACGGAAGCGCCGGGGAAGGTGCCAAATGCCAAGCGGGTGGCCTTGGTCGGCAATCCCAACGTCGGAAAGAGTGTGCTGTTCAATGCCCTGACCGGGTCGTATGTAACAGTTTCCAACTATCCCGGGACCTCGGTGGAGGTATCCCGCGGCCATGCCGTGATCAATGAGCAGCCGTGGGAGGTGATCGACACCCCGGGGATGTATTCGATCCATACCATCACCGAGGAGGAACGGGTGGCCCGGGAGATCCTGCTGCACGAGACCCCGGACGTGGTGCTGCATGTGCTCGATGCCCGCAATCTGGAGCGTATGCTGGCCATGACGCTCCAGTTGATCGAGGCGGGCCTGCCGGTGATTCTGGTGGTCAACATCATGGACGAAGCCGAGCGGATGGGGCTCAAGATCGACCTGGAACTGCTGCGGCAGCGGCTCGGCATCCCGGTGGTGGGGTCGGCCACGACCCGCAAACGGGGGCTTGGCGAGATCCGTTCCGCCATCGCCACCTATTGCCAGGATGTGGGCAGCCCCCGGCATTTTACCTACAGCCGCCTCCTGGAGCACGACATCAACGAGGTGTCCGGGCTCATGGAAGGGGAGTACATCCTTTCCCGCCGCGCCCTGGCCCTGCTGCTGTTCCAGCAGGACGAAGAGATCACCTCCCTGGTGCGCCGCCGGGAGGGGGAGGGGTTCGGGGTGATTGCCGAAAGGGTGCGGGACATCGCCTTCAACCGCCGCGGCTCGTTCCACCTGGATCTCTCCATGGAACGTAAGGATATCGTCAAAAAGCTGGTTCAGGACGTGTTCACCAGCCCGGAGAAACGGGTCGTCACCTGGGGCGAGCGGTTGTCGCGCATCTCGGTGAGGCCTTTGACCGGTATCCCCCTGCTGCTGATCGTGCTCTATTTCGGCCTGTACAAGTTCGTCGGCGACTTCGGCGCGGGCACGCTGGTCGACGTGCTGGAAAAAAAGCTCTTCGTGGAGATGTTCAACCCCTGGATTACCGGTATCGTCAAGATGGTCATCCCCTGGGAGATCATCCAGGAGCTGTTCGTGGGGGAGTACGGCATCATCACCCTGGGAATCCGTTATGCGGTGGGGATCATCCTGCCGATCGTGGCGACCTTCTTCATCTTCTTTTCCTTTCTGGAGGATACCGGCTACTTTCCACGCCTCGCCCTTTTGGTTGATCGGATCTTCAAACGGTTCGGCCTCACCGGCCGGGCGGTGATCCCCATGGTGCTGGGGTTCGGCTGCGACACCATGGCGACCATGGTGACCCGCACCCTGGAAACGACCCGCGAGCGGGTCATCGCCACGGTGTTGCTGGCCCTGACCATCCCCTGCTCGGCCCAACTGGGGGTGATCCTGGCGCTTTTGTCCAAGTTCCCCGGCGCCCTGGTGGTGTGGGGCGCCTGTCTGCTGCTGCTGTTCGTGGTTGTGGGCCTGCTGGCGGCCCGGGTCATGCCGGGCGAAGCCCCCATGTTCTACATGGAGTTGCCCCCCATGCGGCTGCCGCAGTTTTCCAACGTATTGACCAAGACCTATACCCGCATGCAGTGGTATTTCATGGAGATCCTGCCGCTGTTCGTACTGGCCTCCATACTGCTCTGGCTCGGCAAGATAACCGGGCTCTTCGAGAAGCTGATAACGGCAATGACGCCGGTGATGGCGTCCATCGGCCTGCCCCGGGAGACGGCCGTGGCCTTCATCTTCGGTTTCTTTCGCCGGGATTACGGCGCAGCCGGCCTGTACGAACTGCAGACGAAAGGGGTGATGGATGCCCGCCAGTTGACGGTTGCCGCGGTGACCCTGACCCTGTTCATCCCCTGTGTGGCCCAGTTTCTGATCATGAAGAAGGAACGGGGGTGGAAGGTGGCTGGCAGCATCGGCGTGTTCGTCAGCCTGCTGGCCTTCGGCAGCGGCTATGTGCTCAACCGTTTCTTGCTCGTAACGGGGATACTCTCCTAGTATCCTGCGAAGGGGGCACCCCCCGGGAGATATGAAGATGATTTGCGGGTTTTGCGGACACGAATTCGACGAAAATGAAGGAAAGCGCGGGTGCGGCGGCTGCCCCGGCGGGTGCCACAGCGTGCATTGCCCGCGCTGCAACTACAAGAATCCCCTGGAACCGGCCTTTATCGGTAAGCTGAAAAACATGTTGAAACGGAAAACATCATCCGACGCTGGAGCTGCAGAGAATTCAGAGGACAAAAAATCAAAGGCATCTTAAAATAGTGTTTTCCGACGGGAAAGCTATGGTGCGATGTCCGATCTGATGGTTGTTTCTCTGTATGCCTGTCACCCGGTGGCAAAGAAGGAGCGTATATGAAACTGTCCGAAAAGGCGGAAGAGATCCTGGAGGCCCTGTGGATCGCGGTGGAAGAAGAGGGGGGGCGTTTTCTCGACCCGGAGAAGATGGGGTTCCCGGCCGATGACCCGGCCTACCGGGAGCTGACCGACCGCGCGCTGGTGGAACTGCGCCAGGGGATGGTCTATTTCCGGCCCGAGGGGCGCGAAGAGGGGAAGATGACCATCCGCCGCCATCGTCTGGCGGAGCGCCTGATGATGGATGTGCTCAACCTGCGCGGCGACGAGGGAGACGACAAGGCCTGCCAGTTCGAGCACCTGCTCAATGAAGGGGTGGACGTCAAGATCTGCACCATGCTCAACCATCCCACCACCTGCCCCCACGGCAAGCCGATACCGCCGGGCGAGTGCTGCGCGGACGCCCGGGCCCAGGGCGACCTTGGCGTGGTGGCCCTGACCGAATTCAAGTCGGGGCAGGAAGGGGAGATCGCCTACATCCAGACCGAGGATAGCAAGAAGATGCAGAAGCTGATGGCCATGGGGGTCCTGCCGGGCAATCGTATCGTGCTGGTGCAGTCGTTCCCTTCCTACATCTTCCGGGTCGGATTTTCCGAGTTCGCCATCGACGGCAACCTGGCAAAAGAGATTTTTGTGCGGAAATAGCGGCAAGGAAGGTTGACAAGGGGATGATTCGGAAACTAATATGACCTGACTTCCTCAGTATTGGTTTTCTATCCCCATTCTCATCCTGAAAGGCGCGTATGAAGGTCATCATCCTCCTCGGCGACGGCATGTCGGACGTGGTCTACAGTGAACTCGGCAACAAATCACCGCTCCAGGCGGCCAAGACCCCCAACATGGATTTCATGGCCCGGCACGGTCTGGTCGGCCTGGCCAATACCGTGCCGGAGGGGCTGCCGCCGGGCAGCGACGTAGCCAACCTGTCGATCTTCGGCTACGATCCGCGGACCTGCTACACCGGCCGTTCTCCGCTGGAAGCGGTCAGCATGGGGGTGACCCTCGGCCCGGACGATGTCGCCTTCCGCATGAACCTGGTTACCCTCAAGCCCCACGGCAGTTCGCTCTACATGGAGGATTTCTCGGCGGGCCACATCTCCACCGAGGAGGGACGCGGATTGGTGGCAGCGCTCCAGAAGGAGATCGGCAGCGCCGAGTTCGAGTTCCATCCCGGGGTCGGCTACCGCCACCTGATGGTCTGGCGCGGCGGCAAGGACGGCATGACGGCCACCCCCCCTCACGACATCACCGGCAAGGCGGTGCTGGAGTACCTCCCCAGCGGCGATGGCGCCGCCACGTTGAACAATATCATGAACCACGCCCAGATGGTGTTGCACGACCATCCCCTCAACAAGAAACGCAAGGAGGAGGGGAAGCGGCAGGCCAACTCCATCTGGCTTTGGGGACACGGCAAGACCCCACGCGTCGATCCCTACAGCCAGAAATTCGGCCTCTCGGGAGCGGTAATCTCGGCAGTGGACCTGATCAGGGGGATCGGTGTCTGCGCCGGCCTGGACGTGATCCACGTGGAGGGGGCCACCGGTTACATCGACACCAACTACCTGGGTAAGGCCCAGGCCGCCCTCGCGGCCCTGGAAAATCACGATTTCGTCTACGTGCATGTGGAAGCCCCCGACGAGGCATCCCATTCCGGCAGGATGGATCACAAGATCCAGGCCATCGAGGACTTTGACCGTCAGGTGGTGGGTACGGTGCTGGAAGGGATCAGGAAATTCGGCGACTTCGCCATCCTCTGCACCCCCGACCACCCCACGCCGGTGCGCCTGATGACCCACACGGCGGAACCGGTTCCCTTTGTCATCTATCGCGGCGGGGAGGGGCCGGGCAACGGCGCAAGCTCCTACGACGAGGAACAGGCCGGGACGACCGGCCTGAAGGTGGAGGGGCATAACCTGATGGAGCTGCTGGTGAAGTAGCCTTTGGCTCGTGGCGCATCTCTTCTGCCCTGCTGCATAGATGTTTTACCAATACAAAAGACCCTCCTCATGGAGAGCCTTTTGTGTTACCGGCAGAGATGTACTTCTTCACGATTCAAGCTATCTTTGGGGAGCCTCCCGCCGTTCTTCCGAACGCCCCCGTGCGGGAACCGGCGTCCCCTTATTCTCATTGCGCTGTTCAGGGGCAGTAACGTTCCAGACCTTTCTCGGCTGCGCCTGGGGTGACGGTGTCGCTCTGCGGTTTTGTCCGGCGTTCGGGGCAGCCGGGCTGCTCTGGGGCCGTGTTTGGATTGCCGGGGCTGGTTTTGCCGCCGGTGCCGTTACGACCGGCACGGGGGAGCGCCGTTCTCCCCTCCCCTGGGGTGCCGGAGAGGCCGGTGCGCGGGTTTCAGCCGGGGCCGCCGTCCTTGCGGCCGGTTGTGGTTGCGCGGTCGGCTGCCCGGCGGGGACATTCTTCCTGTCCCGCACCTGGGGCGTCGCTACGGGCGCAGGCGCTGCCGTCTTCGGCGTTCTTGCCGGGGCGGGGGTGGCGGCGGGCGCAGATGGCATTATCCGCGGGAAGCGTTGCCGCATCTCCTGGGGCGCCACCCGTTTCACCTCAGGCGGTGCGATCCGGGGAGGGGTGCCCTTGACGACCGGCATGCGCGATTCCCGGAGCGGTTTGATGCGCGGACTGCCCACCGATACGGCCGCCGAAGGGGGCATCGCGTTTCTCCCGTTCATCGGGGTATTCACGGTTCTCCCCCGCAGGAAATCGTTCTGGGGAACCATCGTCATCCCACCCCGGGCCCGGCTGTTCCGGTAGACCACGGTGGTGTTCCTGACATTTATGTTGGTGACGTTGATGTTGACGCTGTTGCGGCCATAGGAACGGCGCCCGTAGTAGGTCTCGCCCGGCGCCAGCGGCGTCCAGCCGACGCGGTCGCCGGTGCGATACCACCCCACGTACCCCGGTCCCCAGTAAACGTCGCCGCGACCGGGCGGAACCCAGCACCAGCCGCGTCCGCCCACCACGATCCACCGCCCGTAGTGATAGGGCGCCCACCCCCAGTTCTCGTAGGAGATCCAGACATAATCGTCGCCCTTCCAGATCCAGCGGCCGCTCCGGTACGGCGCCCAGTCGTCGGCCAGGATCACCGTCGGCCGCCAGACCATGCCGTAGTCGGGAACCCGAACCCACTCGCCGCTGGCGTCGAGTTCGCCGGCATACCCCCTGATCTCTTCCGGGAGATAGGCCTCCGAGCGCGAACTGCGGATGATGCCCCGGTCGCGGTCCATGTTCCAGCGTTCCCAATCGTCGGGGGGATTGAGGGCCAGCAGTTCGTTATGCCCCTCTTCCAACGCGATTTGTTCGCCGGCCCGCACCCTGGTGCGGCTGCCGTTGCCTTCCACATAGGCCGAACCCTTGAAGATGGATACGTCCTCTTCACTGTTGGGCAGCATGTCGATCCGCAGGCGCGTGCGGCTGGCGGGGAGCACCGTGGTGTCCTCGGCATCTATTTGCAGGCTGCGTTCCTTGACATTGCTGACGGTGTGCACGTACATGCGCCCCGCGGAGAGGTGTATCTGGGTGAAGCCCTCCTCCACGGCGAGCATCTCCATGGTGGAGCCGCCGTCGATCCTGATCAGGGACCCGTCGTTCAACTGGATCTCGAGCCGCGAGCCATCGGGGCACCAGACCGAATCCCCCTCGTCCAAGGGCGTGTTGACGGCAACCGGCAGCCAGTCCGTATCGCTGGGGGTGCGGAAATAGACGTCGCCGACCTGCTGGTGCACCCTGGCCGGGCTGATGACTCCGGCCAAGGACCAGGATGGCGGGATGGCGATGAACAGCATGAAAACGATCCAGAGTACGCGTTGCATAACAGCCTCCTTGCCCCGGTCGGGGCGGTGGTGTCTCTCGGTTCAATTAGTATAACGCAAAGAACATGCCGTGTGGAGGAATGGCCTAAACAGGCTCTTCCAGACGGTCAGGTTGAAGCGGGCCACCTCAAATGGGGCAGGATGTCGGCGTTTTGAAGTTGTCGAGGATCCAGCGCGCAATGCTGCGCTTGGGCGGGAGCGAGGGGAGGGCGTTCAGGGGAAACCAGCGGGCATCCTCCAGTTCGCTCGTGTCAACCGTGATCTCGCCGCAGGCCCAGTCGGCCACGAAGCCGGCCATGAGCTGGGCCGGGAAGGGCCAGTTCTGGCTTCCCACGTAGCGGACATTTTCGATCCCGATGCTGGTCTCTTCCCTGACCTCGCGGATGGCGCACTCTTCCAGGGATTCGCCGAAATCGACGAATCCGGCCACCAGGCTGTACCTGCCCGCCGGCCATTCCGCCTTGCGGGTGAGGAGCAGGTGGTCGCCCCGTCTGACCAGTACGATGGCGCAGGGGTGGATGTGGGGGAAGTGCTCTGTGCCGCAGCCGGTGCACCGTTTGCCCCAATTGCCGGTCATGGGCTCGGTCGGCGCACCGCAGCGGGAGCAGTGGCGGCTCTGCCGGTCCCAGTGCAGAACCTGCTTGGCAAGGCCCCCCACGGAAAGGGTCGCCATGTCCAGACGCTGCTCGGCAGCGTTGAACGCCTCGGCCTCGAAGGGGGCCTGGAGGGGCAGGTCGCCGGCGACGACAAAGGCGCGGAGCGGCTTGCCATGCCAGTGGCCGATGAAGATCGGAGGAGCTTTCGGCCGGAGCCAGCCCGGCAGGCCGCCCTGGGGCAGGGATAGGCCGTTTTTATCCCGCGCCACAAGGATGCTGTTACCCTGCATGATGGCCCAGTAGCCTTCTTCCGCCGGCTCGTGCAGGGCGGGATAACAGGGTTGGAAGTGCTCTTTGATGATGGCAAAATTGAAGGGGAGGTGGATCTGTTCGGGAAACATCATAATAGCCTCACAAAGAAAATGCCGCCCGGAGGCGGCATCCGATACGATAGTGTCCCGTGCGGTTAGTCATGGGGCACTAGTTCTCGGTCAGTATCTTGTCATCGTACATCGATTCAAGGTTGAATTTGTGCTTCTTCTCCTCGTTGGCGAGCATCAACAACATGCGCTGGATCTCGGGAACGTCGGTCAGGTGGCTGGCCTCGCTGTAGAGCCGGGCGGCCTTTTCCTCGGCCTTCATGGCAAAGACCAGGATTTCCTGGAACGTCATGTCGTCCCGGTATTCGATGTCTACCAGGTAATCGCCGATCTTCAGATCCGGCACCTTGACGAAGCGGTATTCATGGACCTTCTCCCGGTCCAGCCCCTGCAACAGGCGCTTGTGCCCCAGTTCCTGCCCGGCCATCTCCTCCAGCATCTTGCGGCTGGCGGTCGACGATACCATCGCGGCGGCCTTGGAGTACAACTGGTACGAGGCCTCTTCCTTTTCGATGGCAAAGTCGAACACCTGGCGGATATCCTTGAACAGTTCCATGGTTTCCCCTTTCGCCGCCGTATCGAGGCGGTTCGGCGCGTCGCTGCCTCAATGATGATGGCTCTCTCCGTATCAATTTTTGTAACAACATTCGCCCCTGATGTCAAGGAACGCCCACAGGCTTGACTGCGGGCCGGAAAAAACCCATAATGCCGGCAATGCTTCCGTTAACCGCCCCCCCAAAAAAACTTGCCGTACTCTCCATCCGCACCGGTCTTCTGCTCCTGCTGGGCTGGTATCTGGTCTGCACCTTTATCCCGCCGGGAAAGGGCGGCATCGTCCGCGATATCTCCTTTCCGGCCGGCAGCGGCATCAGAAAGCTGGCTGGGGAACTGAAGCGGGGCGGCGTTATCCGCAGCGCGTGGCACTTCATCCTCCTCGCCCGCCTGCGGGGGCAGGCCCACCGCCTCAAGGCGGGCGATTACCGCCTCACGGACGGCATGACGCCGGGCGATATCCTGCGCAAGCTGGCGACGGGCGATGTGGATTACCGCCGTTTTGCCCTGCCGGAGGGGTATTCCGTCTACCAGGCCGCCGAGATGCTGGATCAGAAGGGGTATTTTAAAAGGGATGCGTTTCTGGCCGCGTGCCGCGACACCGCCCTGCTGGAGCGCCTGGGTATCCACGCCGCCAGCGCCGAGGGATACCTCTCTCCGGCCACCTACAACCTGGCGCGCAACGGCACGGAAGAACAGCTGGTCACCCAGATGGTCGGCCACTTCCGGAAGGTGTACGGCGATGTGACCGCGGGCGGGCGGGGACAGAGCCGGCTGTCCCTCCACGAGATCGTGACCCTGGCCTCGATCATCGAAAAGGAGGCGGTTTCCGGGGACGAAAAACCGCTGATCTCCTCGGTCTTCTACAACCGCCTGCGCCTGGGAATGCCGCTGCAGAGCGATCCGACGGCGGTCTACGGCGTGCGGGCCTTTTCGGGCAAGGTCACCAAGGCCGACATCGGCCGCCAATCCCCCTACAACACCTATCTTGTCAAGGGACTGCCACCCGGCCCCATCGGCAATCCGGGGGCGGACGCCCTGCGCGCCGCCCTCCATCCGGCCCGCAGCGACTACCTCTATTTCGTGGCCCGCCAGGATGGCACCCACTATTTTTCCCGCACCCTGGAGGAACATAATCGGGCCGTTGCGCGCTATCTCAGAAACTGATACCCCTACCAGCGTGAAAATCTGCAAAAAAAAGCCGGATGACCTGTTTGGGGCTCCGGCTTTCTGTTTATGTGTTTGGCTCAGGTTTCAGGCGTGGGGCGTGGCCTTTTGCACTGAAACCAGAAACTGAATGACCCCCACCAGGTTGATAAGTCTTCTGACCAACACGACCCGCTCATGGTCGTCCTTGGTTTGCAGGCATTTTTCGAGAAGATTCTGAAATTGTTCCACAACGATTTCGATGGAATTGCGGATCTTTTTACCCATACAAACCTCCTTTTCTGCCTTTGACGAGCACCCCCCGGAAAGTGTAATCGATTATACCAAGTTTAGCGGGAAAATGTGAAGCGAGTGTGGCGGAAAAGATAAAATTTTCGTAAAACCGCCCCCTGGCCCTCGTGGCAGGCGCTTAGAGCGCCTGCGTTCCCGCATCCTCTACGATAATCTCCAACTCGGCGAGGGTGATCTCCTTGATCCCCAAAAATTGTGCCTCGGGTGCTCCGAAAAGGGCGATCGCCGGATCGGGGTTAAGGGCCTTGCCGACCTTGCGGCAGGCCAGGTTGGCAAGTCTGACGATGACGAGCAGGGTGTCGTTGCCGTCATACTCGGTATTGTGGTGGTTGGCGGTGATGGCACAATAGGTCTCGGGCAGGCTCCAGGAGAGCATCAGGCGGTGGCCCACATCCTCGTGCATGGTGTCCAGAATCTCGTTGATGAGCATCTCCGAGACATTCGCCTTTGTGCCGCCGGCCTGCAGAATCTCGTCCAGGGCCTTGATGATGGCCAACTTGCCGATATCGTGCAGCAGGCCTCCCATGAATGCCTCGGCGGCAAGGGATGGGTAGCCCGCCTTGGCGGCCAGCCAAGTGGCCCCCGTGGCGCAGGAGAGTGCATGGTCCCACAGCTTTTGCAGAAAGGTGTCCAGAACCGGGTTGCCTGACTTGTACTGTTCGGCCTGGGATGCCATCATGACCAGGTTGGCGATTTCCTGGGCGCCCAACCGGACGACGGCGTCTTTGATGGTGGCAACCTTGGAAAGCCCGGTATAAAAGGACGAGTTGCCCATCTTGAGAACCTGGCTGGCCAGGGACTGGTCCTCGCTGATCAGCCTGATGACCTCTTCGATGTGAAAGTCCCGGCTGACGAGCATCTGTTGGAGCTTGACCGCCACCGAATGAAAGACCGGGAGGCCGCGCAGGTCTCCGGCCAGACGGTCTCTGATCAGTTCTACAAACGGTTTTTCCGTGGTCATTGCGTAACTCCCAGTATCCTTCGAAGTTCGCCAAGGGGCCGCGGTTTCCCCAGGCGTGGCAGATCGGTGATGATCTCCTTCATGGAGACCAGGCCTTGCGCGCCCTTGACGAGGCCATCCTCAACGAGTGTCACCATGCCCGAGGTCTCTATGCTGATCCTGCGGATATCGTACGAACTCTTGTTGTTCAGGATGGCATTTTTGACCATTTCGTTCATCACCAGCAGTTCGAATACGCCGACCCTGCCGCGATAACCGCTGAAGCGGCAAGACTTGCATCCCCGGCCGATCTTGAATTCCCCTCCGACCAGATCGGTGGGCGACATGCCCAGGCGCGACAGGTCGAGGGGGGTGGGGATGTAGGTCTCGGCGCAGTCGGGGCAGACCCGCCGGAGCAGGCGTTGCGCCACCACACAGACCACGGTGGAGGAGATCAGGAATGCCTCGATCTCCATGTTCATCAAGCGGATCAGGCCGCCGATGCTGTCTTCGGTGTGAAAGGTGGTAAGCACCTTGTGGCCGGTCAGGGCCGCCTGAATGGCGGTCTCGGCCGAGAAGTGGTCGCGGATCTCGCCTAGGACGATGATATCCGGGTCTTGGCGGACGATGTGGCGCAGGGTTTCCTCGAAGGTGACTCCGATCTTGGGGTTGATGGAGCATTGGGTAATGCCGTCGATGATATATTCAACCGGATCTTCGGCAGTAATGATGCTGGTATTGATGTTGTTCAGAAAGTTGACGCAGCTGTACATGGTGCTGGTTTTGCCCGACCCGGTGGGACCGGTGATGATCATGACGCCGGTGGGGACCTCCAGGGCCTCATAGATGAAATGCTCCAGCATGCGCGGGGCCATCCCGATTTCCCTGATGTCCAGCAGGGTCCCCTTGTTGTTCAAAAGCCGCAGGACGATCTTTTCGCCGTAGATGGTGATGAAGAAGGAAACACGCATGTCCAGATTGATACCGTGTTTATCACTCACGAACAGGATGCGCCCGTCCTGGTGACGGCGCCGCTCAGCGATGTCGGCCTGGGCCATGACCTTGATCCGGCTGGTGAACTGGGTCGCCAACTCCTTGGGGAAGTCCTTATGGTGCTGCATCACGCCATCGCATCGGAGACGGATGCGCAGGCGGTCCTTCATCGGTTCGATGTGAATGTCGCTGGCGCATTCTTCGATGGCTTCCTCGAAGAGCGTGTTGATCATGCCGATGATGGTGGACTCATCAGAAATGGCTGGCTGGCTTGATGTCCGCTCCAGGGCGGCAAGATTTTCCAGGATCGACTCGCGGGGGGCAATGGCGATCTTGATATCCTGTCCCAGAATCTTTCGGGCCACATCCTGGGCCCGTTGGTCGAGAGGATCGGAAAGCGCCAGGACAATGGCGTTGCCCTCGCGCTTGACCGGTACGAATTTGTGTTCCCGGCAGATGTTGAGCGGTATGGCGGCAAGCAGGGACCGGTCGAGGGTGACGAAGCTCAACTCGATAAGGGGATAGCCGAGTTGGTAGGCAAGGGTTTCCAGCAGCCGCCGCTCCTCGATGAAGCTCCGTTCGACCAGAATTTCGCCCAGCCTTTTTTTGCCTTGGTACTCTTTCTGTATCCCCAAAGCCTGCTGGAGGTCCGTCTCCCGCAGATACCCCAATTCCACCAGGAGGTCGCCGAGACGGATGTTCATTTGGTTGCTGCGCAGGGTATTTTGGAGCTGTTCCTGGGTTACATAGCCCAAGTCCAGCAGGGTGTCCATCATGGTCCGGGGGGTACTGAGCTTTGAACGGACCCTGGTGGCATAGGAAAGCTGTTGTTCATCGATGACGCCGTCTTTCAGTAGAAGCGCTGAAATAAGCCCCGTACTTTCGGTGGGTGGGAGTATTGCCGGGCTGATGCTGTTTGCTTGGGTCATGGGTCCCTCACGGGAGGCTGGTGCGTTTCACCCGTAACCTTACACTCATTAAGATTGAGAAATCAATGGATTTTCGTTGCCCGGACCTGTTTTGTCCCAAGGCATTATGGGGGCAATGGGCGGTATAGTGCCGCAAGCGGCCAATCCCCTTGGCTCGACGCGTTAAGGAAATTGGCCGCCTCGGGGAATGATGTCTATGACGGTTACCTCGGGAGGGGCCAGCAGGCGCAACGGTGGCCCCCAGGTGCCGCTGCCGCGGGAGACGTGGATGAGCGAATTTCTGGCGGTAGCGGTCGTTCCGCAGGGGATTGGGTACTGGATGCGCACCAGCAGGTTAAAGGGGAATATCTGCCCCTTGTGGACATGGCCGGACAACTGCAAATCGAAAAGGCCGTCGCTGGCGGCCGGAACATCGGGCCGATGCTTGAGCAGCAGGCAAAAGCGGTCTCCGGGGACGGACTTGAGAAGCGCCTGTTCCGAAGGGGAAGGGGCGGGAACCCCCATGCGCCGGCCGGCCGGGTCGTCGACGCCGCCGATGGTGATGCCGTTGGGAAGGGGGACCGCCTGGTTGCGGAGCACGGTAAAACCGGCCGCGCGGGTGAAGGCCAGCGCCTGGTTCAGGCCGGCGTAGAACTCGTGGTTACCGGTCACGGCGTATTTTCCGCCCGGGGTCTCGATGGACGCCAGCATAGTGGCCAGCCTGTTCTGATGCGACATGACCTCCTCCCGGGAGAGCCTGCCATCCACCAGATCGCCGGTGGACACCAGGATGTCGGGCCGAGCGTCCCGGACGGCGCTCAGGATGCCGTTCAGGCGGGATTCACGGAACAGGAGCCCGATGTGGACATCGGATATCTGCACAATCCTGACCCGGCCGGCCGATGGTGGCAGCTTGGCGGTGGTCACCGTCACATGGTCGGTCCTGATGCGCCGGGCGTCGTAGAAGGCATAGGTGCTGGCAAGGGACGCGAATACCAGCGCGGCCGTGCAGGTGGCGGTTGCGGTCAGGAACCCCGGCGTGGCGGTCCCCCAGAGGCGGTTCGACAGCCAGGCGAGCAGCCTGAGTGCGTCGCATGCCAGCAGGGTCGCGACAAAGATGAAGAGCGCCCCCATCCAGGTGTAGCCGGGCCATGCCAGGAAAAGGGCGCTCCGTTCCAGGCCGGCGCCTTCGGCCAGGCGCACCAGCAGGGGGGCGACGGTCATCAGGATCATCCATGCCGCCAGTGCCAGGGTGAGGGGATGGCTTGGCAGGAATGCGCCGCGCAGCCTGAGAAAGGCATAGGCGTGCATGCCGCCGTAGAGGCTCAGGAAGGTGATCAGGAAGAGGGACATGGGACGTGTTCCTTGACGCCGCCGAAGCTCAGGCGGTGGACCGGTGAAGGGCCGAGTTGGCGGATTGCCGCAAGATGGGCGGCGCTGCCGTACCCCTTATGGCCGGCAAAGCCGTAGCCGGGGTACATGACATCCAGTTTCCGCATCAGGCGGTCGCGGGTGACCTTGGCGATGATCGAGGCTGCGGCGATGGAGAGACTGAGGGAGTCCCCCTTTTTGACGGTTTTCTGGGGGAGGGCGGAGTCGATCCGGGTGATTCCGTCGATCAGGATGAAATCGGGCCGGGGGGAGAGGGCGGAGACCGCTTCCAACATGGCATGGCGGGTGGCTTGGAGGATATTGATCCGGTCGATCAGCTCCGGGCTGCCCATGCCGACGCCGATGGCGAGGGCCTGGGCCTGGATGACATCGAAAAGGCGTTCGCGGGTTTTCGGAGAAAGTTTCTTCGAGTCATCGACCCCGGGGATGCGCAGCCCTTCGGGAAGCATGACCGCCGCCGCAACCACGGGACCGGCCAGGGGGCCGCGCCCCGCCTCGTCAACCCCGGCAATCATGGCAAACCCCCGACTGCGGGCGTGCTGCTCCAGGGCCAGGGTGTCCAGAGGGGGGACGGGAAACAGTTCGGTTTGTCGCATGGTTGGTCCCTGGAACCGAAAAAGCCCCGCTGAGCGGGGCTTTTTCGGTTCGTTTCTTCTCAGGCTCCGGCGATGTATTTCTTCTCGCGGATGCGGGCCGCCTTGCCGCGCAGATTGCGCAGGTAGTACAGCTTGGCGCGGCGGACGTGGCCACGGGTCACGATCTCGATGGCCTCGATGCTGGGGGAGTGCAGCGGGAACACCCTCTCCACGCCGATGCCGTTGGAAATCTTGCGGACCGTGAAGGACTCGCGGATGCCGCCGTTCTGGCGGGCGATCACCACGCCCTGATAGGCCTGGAGACGACGTTTGTCGCCTTCGACGATCGCAACCTGTACCTTGACCGTATCCCCGACCTTGAAGGGGGGGATGTTTTTCTTCATTTGTTCGAATTCCAGAGTATCGATGGTGTTCATGAGTGCCTTCCTCCTCTATGTATCTGCTTCCTGGTAAAGTGCCTCTTGTTGTGTTCCCCTCAGGCGGTCGAGCATGATGGCCGCCGCCGAACGGACCGAGAGGTGGTTATAGGATCCTGCACCCGCGATGGGTTCAAGAACATGATCTGCCGCAATAAAGCATTCATCCGTCAGCCCCCAGCCGGTACCCAGAAGAAGCAGGTACGGTTGGTCGGCCTCGGCCAGCATCTGTCGGAAGGCCGGAAAGGAAATGCTGTCCGGCCGCCGTGCCGCCCCGGTGATGATCGTCTTGACCGGCTTGGCAAATCCGGCCTGGAGATCGTCGACGGCCGTTTTCAGGTCCGTGCAGATCCGGACGATACCGAGCGCCTCGCGGCGGTCCGGGTTGTAGTCCGCTCCCCACCCTTCCTGCCAGTGGCCGGTGATCCGTTCCGCCAGGCTCCGCTGTTCGGCGGACGGGGTCACGATATAAAAGCGCTCCAGTCCAAAGGTACGCGATGAACGGGCGATATCGTGCAGATCCAGGTTGGTCAGGGCGGTGGTCACCACCTCGCGCCGCTTGTTGTAAGCCGGGTAGTGCAGCAGCGCGATCGCCATGTTGGCCCTGTCAGCAGCCACAGGCGCCGTCTTCCCGTTCAATCTCGGCCAGCAATGCGCGATCTTCCTTGTTCAGGGCGATGTCCTCCAGCAGGTCCGGCCGGAGTGAGCGCGTTTTGCGCAGCGATTCGCGCCGCCGCCATTTTCTGATCAGCTCGTGGTTGCCGGACAGGAGCACCTCCGGCACCTTGATGCCGGCGAATTCCGGCGGGCGTGTGTACTGGGGATACTCCAGAAGGCCGTCGCAGAACGAGTCGGTTTCGGCCGATTCGTCGCTGCCGAGCACGCCGGGCACAAGCCGCGTCACGGTATCCACGATGGCCATGGCGGCGATTTCGCCCCCGGAAAGGACATAATCGCCCAAGGAGATATCATCATCCACGTACAACTGGCGGATGCGCTCGTCGATCCCTTCATAGCGACCGCAGACGATGATCAAACCGTCGCTTCCGGCCAGTTCCGCAGCCACCCGGTGGGTGAGGCGTCTCCCCTGGGGGGAGGTCATAACCACCGTCGAGGCGGGCCGGCGGGCCTTGACCGCTTCGATGCAGGCGGCCAGAGGTTCCACCTTCATGACCATGCCGGCGCCGCCGCCATAGGGCGCGTCATCGGCGGTCTGGTGCCGGTCGGTGGCCCAATCGCGGATGTTGTGCAACGCAATCTCAATGAGCTGTTTGTCTTTCCCTCTCCTGATGATGCTCTCGTCGAACGGACCGGCGAACATCCCGGGGAAGAGGGTCAATATATCGAAAATCATAAATCCAGAAGCCCGTCCATTGGGGTGATGACCATGGTGCCGCCTGCCAGATCAACGGAGCTGATCACGGAGGCTACCGCCGGGATCAGGTACTCCTGCTTCTCCTTGCGTACCACATAGACGTCGTTGCTTCCGGTTTCGAAGATGTCGGCCAGCGTACCGAGTTCGATCCCGTCGACCGTCACGACCCGAAGGCCGAGCAAGTCGCACCAGTAATACTCGTCATCTTCCGGTTCCGGCAACTGACTGCGCCGGAGACACAACTCGCTCCCCACCAGAGGCAGCACCTGGTCGATACTGTCGAAATCCCTCAGGCTGAGGATGAAACCGGCGCTGTGCGGCTTTACACCCTTGACGCCGAATTGCCGCAGCGTCGTGCCGTCAGGGCTTCTCAGGGTGATGTTCCGCGCAGCGCCCAGGCTCTCAAGGTTGCCCGAATAGGAGTAGACCTTGAGATGTCCCTTGATCCCATGGGTCCCGCTGATCTTGCCCACGGTAATCAGTTCGTCCGGATCGCCCATTATTCTACGATTTTGAGGATAGCCTTCTTGTTGTCCTTGGTGGACACGGCATTGAGGATCGTGCGGATCGCCTTGGCAGTGCGGCCTTCCTTGCCGATGATACGCCCCATGTCCTCTTTGGCGACGGTCAGTTTGATGACCAAGGTATCCTCTTCCGTTTCCTCGGCCGCCTTGACCTGAGTCGGATCGTCAACCAATGCCTTTGCGATGGTTTCAACAAGTGCTTTCATGTCGGTATCCTCTGCTCATGTAGAATCGCCGGCGGACCGGGGTGGATACACTCGCTATGCCGTCGGAGCTGCCGCCTTGCCCAGAACGCCGGCATTCTTGAGAAGCTGGCGGACGGTTTCGGTCGGTTGTGCGCCCTTTTCAAGCCAGGCCTGGGCCTTTTCCACGTTCAGCTTGATGGCTGCCGGATTTTTGGTGGGATCGTAGGTCCCCACGTTTTCAATGAAGCTCCCGTCCCTGCGGCTGCGCTCGTCGGCTACAACTACCTGGTAGAAAGGTCTTTTCTTTGCGCCTGCGCGTGCAAGCCTGATCTTGACTGCCATTGTGATTCCTCCTGATTCTTTCTTCTGCGAAGTTAAGTAAAACCGTAATGCGATTGTTGTCTAGCCGAACGGAAGCATGCCCTTGCCAAGCCCCCCCATACCCTTGAGGAGCCCCTTGGGGCCGAGTTTCTGGAGCTGTTTGACCACCTTCTGCGCCTCGGTAAAGCGCTTGAGCAGTTGGTTGACCTCCTGCACGGTGGTGCCGCTCCCCTTGGCGATCCGCAGGCGCCTGCTGCCGTTGATGATACCGTGATTGGCCCGCTCGCCCGGCGTCATGGAGCGGATAATCGCCTCGATCCGCTTCATTTCGTTCTCGCTGGGCTGGGCCCCCTGCATCTGCTTCATCATCTTGCCCATGCCGGGGATCATCCCCATGAGCGATTCCAGCGAACCCATCTTCTTGATCTGCTGGAGCTGGGCCAGGAAATCTTCCAGGTCGAACTGGTTCTTCTTCAGTTTCTGCTGGAGCCGGGCAGTCTCTTTTTCGTCAAAGACCGACTGGGCTTTCTCCACCAGCGTGAGGACATCGCCCATGCCCAGGATGCGCGACACGAGGCGATCGGCGTGGAACACCTCCAGGGCGTCGAGTTTTTCACCCAGGCCGACGAACTTGACCGGTTTGCCGGTAACCGCCTTGACGGAAAGGGCGGCGCCACCTTTGGCGTCGCCGTCCAGCTTGGTCAGGACCACGCCGGTGATGTCCAACCGCTCGTTGAAGCCGCCGGCAACGTTGACGGCCTCCTGGCCGGTCATGGCGTCCGCGACGAAGAGGATCTCCAGGGGCAGAACAGCTGCCTTGATCTCGGCCAGTTCGTTCATCAGAAAATCGTCGATCTGGTGCCGTCCGGCAGTATCGAGGATAACCGTGTCGAAACCGTTCAATTCGGCGAAGCGCATGGCGGCCGAACAGATGTCGACCGGCTTCTGGTCGGCCGAGGAGTTGAAGACCTCAAGGCCGAGCTGTCTGCCGACGGTGGCAAGCTGTTCGATGGCGGCCGGGCGGTAGACGTCGGCCGGGACCAGCAACGGCCGGCGTTTCAGATTCTTCAGGTGCCGGCCCAGTTTGCCGCAGGTGGTAGTCTTGCCCGCACCCTGAAGGCCGACCATCATGATCGCCACCGGCGGCTTGGCCGCCAGGTTGAGGCCATTGTCCTCGTTGCCGCCCATGACGGCCACCAGTTCGTCGTGGACGATCTTGATGACCTGTTGGCCCGGCGTCAGGCTCTGCACGACTTCGGTGCCGACCGCCTTGACGCGTACGCTCTCGACAAAGTCCTTGACGACCTTGAAGTTGACATCAGCCTCGAGGAGCGCCAGGCGGACCTCCCGCAGCGCCTCCTTGATATTGTCCTCGGTCATTACCCCCTGGCCGCGGAGCTTTTTGAAGACCGATTCAAGTTTTTCCGAAAGGCTGTCAAACATCGTCGTTGCATCGTCTCATGGTACGGAATATTCCAAAAGGGGTTTACTATAAAGTAGCCTTTAGAGAACTGTCAAGAACTATTTGTTTTTAAAGCCGTATTGCCTGTCCCGCCGAAAGCAGGCTTTCCGCGATGGTAAGCATGTTTGTGGTGCCGCCGGCCCTCAGCTTGTCCTTGCGTTTGAAGAAGTCCAGGCAGAGGCCGCAGGAGAGAATTTCCACCCCCATGCCCCCCAGCTTTTCCAGCGCCTCCAGCACATCCGAACCTTCCGTGGTCAGGAGCACCCCGGTGTTGAGGAAGAGCATGCGCGCCGGGAGTTCGCCCGTTTCCAGCAAGGTGTGGATGAAGTTCTTCATCAGCAGGCGCCCCAATTCCTCCGGGCCGTCCCCCAGGCGGTCGGATGTGATCAAGAGCACCCGTTCGCCGGTGACGGCAGTGGTCGCCGCTTTCTGCGCCGGTTCGCCGCTGGAGACGATGGTCAGGGCCCAGCCGGCGCCGTCCCGCTCTTCACTCACTTGACAGCCGCGATTGCGGGCAAAGCGGGTCACGTTCTCCCGCGGTGCGCCGTCGTCCAGCAGGACCCGCAGCTCCGTATGCTCCTCCAACGCCTTCTTCACCGTAATCACCGGGGCCGGGCAGGCCAGGTTCCTGCAGTCGATGGTAGTCATTTCTTTCCGTACCTCTCTATAAAATAGTCGGGGGCTCGTTTGCCTCGTTAACCCAAAAGGTAACGAACTCTCCCCCCATGTATTGGCTGACAAAGGCCGGCAGCAGGCTCTCCCGCTCCAGTATCCGCATGATTTCCTCCCGCGCCTCCTCGCTGAAGCGCAAGGCCAGCCCGCAGTCGGTCTGGAGCTGACGGGGGGCGGGTATGAGCAGCACCGGCAGCCCGAGGGCCTTGAGCACGCCTTCGGCCTTCATGACCCGGTGGCCGGAATTGAATACCGCCAGTAACTGTCCCTCCTGCACCATAAGGCGTTTCTCCATCTCCCCATCCTGTTAGAACATAAGCGGATTGACAAACTGTAGACGAATTTCTACTATGCTTGAAAGGAGTTGTTCATGCAAGAGTCTTTGACAGTTGTGCTGGTGGTTTGTGTGGCGTTCCTTTCCAGTATTCCCTGCGGGTATTTGCGCCAGAATTACAAAAAATATTCATTCATGTGGTTTTTGCTCATCCACGTTTCGATTCCCATTATTGCCCTGCTGCGTATCTCGGCCGGCCTCAGTTGGCGCGTCATCCCCCTGACCCTGGGCGGGGCGGTGGCCGGCCAGATTACGGGTGGTATCATCAACCGGCGGAGAAAGCAAAATGGCTAGACGGACGCGGATGCGCTTCCCCCAACTCCTGCCGGACTTGCTCAAAAAACAGATAGCGGGGCTCGGATTGGCCGAACGGCTGCGGGAGGTGGAGATCTGGCGTCTCTGGCCCGAGGTGGTCGGCCCGACGGTGGCCTCGCGGGCGCAACCGCTGCGGATCATCAACGGCACCCTGACCGTTGCCGTGTCGAGCGCCGCCTGGATGCAGGAGTTGCGGTTCCTCACCGCCATGATGAAGCAGAAGCTCAACGATCGACTTGGGGCGGAACTGATCAAGGAAATCGTCCTCCGGCCCGGTACGTTTAAAAAGAATAGCGAACCTGTCGATGATGACGAGCCGGCGCCCCTGAACGTTCTGAGCGAACAACAAAAGGCGTTCATTGCCGAACAGGCGGCCGGTATTGTCGACCCTGAAACCCGTGAGGCCTTTGTGGACCTGATGACGACCTCGTTCGAACGGGGGCGCTCGCGTTCCTGACGGCAAGCACGTGGAATCCGGAAAACCAGGCAGCCCCGGTTTTCGTGAGTTTCTCACCGTGGTCCGGGGCTGTCTGGTTTTTGATCGAAACCGTGGTGTCGAGGGTCAGGCCCTGGTCAACTGACGGTATTTGATGCGGTGCGGCTGCTCCGCCGCCGCGCCCAGCCGCTTCCTGCGGTCCTCTTCGTATTCCGAATAGTTGCCGTCGAAGAACACCACGCTGGAATCTCCCTCGAAGGCCAGGATGTGGGTGGCGATACGGTCCAGGAACCAGCGGTCATGGCTGATGACCACGGCGCAGCCGGCGAAGTTCTCCAGCGCCTCCTCCAGGGCGCGCATGGTGTTCACGTCCAGGTCGTTGGTCGGTTCGTCCAGAAGGATCACATTGGCCCCGCTCTTGAGCATCTTGGCCAGGTGCACCCGGTTGCGCTCACCGCCGGAGAGCATGCCCACCTTCTTCTGCTGGTCCGCACCGGAAAAGTTGAAGCGCGACACGTAGGCCCGTGAGTTGACCGCCACCTTGCCGAGCTGGACGGTATCCTGCCCCTCGGAGATCTCCTCCCAGATGTTTTTGTCCGGGTTCAGGGCGCCGCGGCTCTGGTCCACGTAGGCCAACTGCACGGTGTCGCCGATGCGGAACGAGCCGCTGTCGGGCTGCTCCTGACCGGTGATCATGCGGAACAGGGTCGTCTTGCCGGCGCCGTTGGGGCCGATGATCCCCACGATGCCGCCCCGGGGGAGCCGGAAGTTCATCGCTTCGAACAGCAAACGGTCGCCGAACCCCTTGGCCACGTTGTCCGCCTCGATGACGATGTCCCCCAGGCGCTGCCCTGGCGGGATGTAGATCTCCAGGTCTTTGGCCTGTTTTTCGCTTTCCTGGGCCACCAACTGCTCATAGGCGCTGATGCGGGCCTGGGACTTGGCGTGGCGTCCCTTGGGGGACATCCTGATCCACTCCAGTTCCCGTTGCAGGGTCTTCTGGCGATCGCTCTCCTGTTTTTCCTCCTGGGCCAGGCGGTTCTGCTTCTGCTCCAGCCAGGATGAGTAGTTGCCCTTCCAGGGGATGCCCTCGCCCCGGTCCAGCTCCAGAATCCACCCGGCCACATTGTCCAGAAAATAGCGGTCATGGGTCACGGCGATGACGGTGCCGGCATAGTTGTGCAGGTGATGCTCCAGCCAGGCTACGGTTTCGGCGTCCAGGTGGTTGGTCGGCTCGTCCAGGAGCAGGATGTCCGGTTTCTTCAGGAGCAACCGGCAGAGCGCCACGCGGCGTTTCTCGCCGCCGGAGAGCACCTGGACCGGCGTGTCTCCCGGCGGGCAGCGCAGGGCATCCATGGCCATCTCCAGGCGGCTGTCCAGGTCCCAGGCGTCCAGGTGGTCCAGTTTCTCCTGCAGGGTGGCCTGGCGTTCGCACAACTTTTCGAAGTCGGCGTCCGGCTCGGAGAACTTGTCGGTGATGGCGTTGAACTCGGCCAAAAGGTCTACCGTTTCCTGGACCCCCTCCTCCACCACCTGGCGCACGGTCTTGGCCTCGTCCAGGTGCGGTTCCTGCTCCAGGTAGCCCACGGTGTAGCCGGGGGAGAGCACCGCCTGGCCGTTGAAATCCTTGTCCACGCCGGCCATGATCCTGAGCAGGGAACTCTTGCCCGAACCGTTCAGGCCCAGCACGCCGATTTTGGCACCGTAGAAGTAGGAGAGGGATATGTCCTTGATGACCGGCTTTTTGTCGTAAAACTTGCTGACCCGCATCATCGAGTAAATGATTTTAGTAACTTCCTGTGCCACGCGCAGTCTCCTTTGGGAACCGAAATGTCACATCCTTTTACACGCCGCTTGTGACGACTGTCAACCGCTTTGGATTTTTCCGCCGGCAATCGCTTGACAAATGAGAGGCAATAGGTAGTGTTTATGTCTATCCGGCGGCAGGTGCCGGCAGTATCAGAATCCAGGGAGAGGAGAGCGGATATCATGAGTATTAACGTTCAGGAGGCCGTCAAACGTTCAATTCAGACCGAAAAGAACGCCATGAATTTTTACCAGGTGGGTGCCAAACAGATGAGGGACACGGCGGCCCGCCGGACATTCGAAGTTCTGGCACGGGAAGAACGGGAGCATGCCGGGCAATTTTACCGGATATATGATGGCAAGGATATCCCGTCCCTGGACCAGTTCCTTGATACTCCCCCCGACAATGAATCGAGCTGGATGGCGTCGATCTCCCGGCTCATCGACGAGGATTTTACCGAGCAAAAGGCTCTGGAGTTGGCCATGGAGCGGGAGCAAAACCTGGAGCAGACCCTTTTGGAAACAGCGGCAAAGGTCAACGACTCCGGGGTGCGGGCGGTGTACGAACTGAATGCCAAGGAAACCCACAATCACTACCTGATGATCGAGTCCGAATATGCGCGTGTCATGGGTATGGTGCATGAAACCGATATGGACACGTATGTGAGAGAATAGCCGCCTGATTTTTTGCAAGCTGCGGCAAAGCCCATTCATCCGGCGGTTGAATGGGCTTTGTTGCAACTGGCGCTGTACATCGCTCCGGCGGCATATTATTATGCGGATCGCATCCAGGCGCGGGTCAGGTGGCGTATCGGGCTAAAGGTTTCGATGGCCGATGCCGATCAGGAGAAGTAGCAGGCAGGGACGGGAGGGCTACCATGGCGAGCCGGGCGGTCGGGCGAAAAGAACCTCAGGATATTGAAATAACCGTGATCGGCAATGGCCTCTGCCTGTTGATCGCAGCGGCGGGATTGCTGGCCGGTTCCATGACGGCCAACCTCAGCCTGGCGTACTGGCGCGAGGATATTGTGGCACTGGGGATCACTATGGTCATGGGGATTCGCCTGGTGCGCAGCCTGACGGACGCCATGGCACAGTATCAGGAAGCGCCGCTGCCGGTACGTCAGCCCCGGCGGGCGGAGACGCAGGAACGGGTCAATGTCCAACCCGAGGGGGTGGCGGCGGGGCAGATACCGGCCGTGTCGAGTTTTACCCCCGACAAGGTGGTGGAAGAGGTGGTCAAGCGCATCGAGACCCAGAAGGCCGAGGCGGCCAAGAAGAATAAATTCACGAACTAGCGCCCCGTGCGGTTGGTTCATGCTCGTATTTCCGGCGCTCCCGGAAAATTCTTGACGGAAGATCTTTTTCCCGCGGTCATGGCCATAACCGGATAACGCAAGCCGCTGCTAGGGATACAAAGAAAGCCGACCGGCAATTCCGGTCGGCTTTCTTTGTTTGCGCTCCGCAAGGGGAATATCTATTGCGCGACGGCTTTGGCCTTTTGCTGCCGGACAAGGTAATTGGCGGTGTAGATGTAATCATCAACCCCGTCGTACGTTCCGTCGCCGTTCATGTCGTGCTCTGCCGGCGTCTTGGCGGCATCCTTGAGGAAGGCGGCGAATTCCTTCTCCGTCGCTGCCGCCTTCTTGATGGCCGGGGCGATGGTCAGGGGGTATTCGGTCACCTTGGTTTCGTTCAGGACCATCAGGCTTGCGCTCAGTGCCCCTTTCGCGGGAAGGGCTTCAATGAACCAGGTGGATGACGCGTCGTCTTTTTTCAGGGAGACCATTTTTGCGCCGGTCAGGGCGAAGTTGGGCGAACTTCCCGTCTCCGCGGAAAGGTCGGCGACGATGGTCACGGTGGTCGTGCCGTCGCTCAAAGCGACAAAAGGCTCCTGGCGGAAGGAGGGGGAAATCTGTTGTTTGAACAGTGCGATCAGGATGGCCGGAGTTTTGTCACCCCGATAGGCCCGGAAGCGTTCAAGGACAGCCGTGTTGGAAGCGACGTTGATCGCTTCCGTTTTCGTTGTCGCCGCCGGGGCCCTGGTCGCGGCCGGCGCTTCCCCGGCAGCGGAGGCCTCGCCTGCGGGAGCTGCCTCACCCGGTTTGGCGGCCGTCTCCGGAGGGGTGGGTTGGGCGGGCGTTTCACCGGTCGCGGTCGTGTTTGTCT